>CAZHJG010000008.1:0-35640 GCA_964533425.1 uncultured Candidatus Saccharibacteria bacterium
ACCAACTACCAAGCGGTTATGAGCCGCCTGCTCTAACCGATGAGCTACACCCCCTCGTCGAAGCCTACGGGCCAACCTCGTTTTGCCTATTCGGCAAAAGCTTCGGCTTAGCCCTATGCTTCTCCTCTCAAAATCCCAAACAGTCACTTCGTTCCTTGGTTTGGAATTTTGGCCTAAGTCGCAGGGCTAACAGATGTGAGTATACCAGATTTGCCCAAAGGTTATATAATGTTAAGGCGAATCCATGCAAACAAAAATCGAGCCCTACAAGCAAAAAGCCCTGACTTTCGTGCGTCGGCTAAATGACGTGCGCTTTGCCGGCCAGGTGGTGTTCGTGGTGATCGTGCTGCTCATCAGTTGGAGCGGTGTCAAAACCATTCAAACCAACTATGGCTTACAGAAGCAGATCTCAGCGCTGCGCCAGCAAAACTCGGTGCAGCAGCTGCAGAATAATAATCTGGCGCTACAGAATCAGTACTACAACAGTAATCAATACCTTGAGCTGTCGGCACGACAGAACTTCGGGTTAGCAAACGCTGGTGAAAAGGAAGTCATCGTGCCCGAGAGCGTGGCTATGGCCTACACCGCAGACATACCAACCTCCGCCGCAAGCACGGCCGCCACCGCGCAGCCAGGCTATCAACGCAATTTCCAATCCTGGGTCAACTTTTTCCTGCATCGCCAATCAAATGGGAATTGACATTCTCACCCATATTGCTCCTGTGAAGCAATATGTAGGCTCGAGCGAAGCGTCGACAAAAAGTGCATGGGATATTGACTAATTGACCTCTGTTTGCTACAATTCCCTGAGCTAAAATTTTAGTATATCGCGGGGTGGAGCAGCGGCAGCTCGCGTGGCTCATAACCACGAGGTCGCAGGTTCGAGTCCTGCCCCCGCAACCAAGCCTATTCGACCTCTGTTCTTGCGACAGAGGTCTTTTGTTACTGATTATTTTTAAAGAGACCAAACACAATGTTACATCGATTCACGCTTGACTTTTATATGATAAATGTTATCATATAACAATGAATAAGCGACAAGCAGAAGTAATTGTAGTGCACGGGGGAGGTATAACTCCCGAAGGAGAACTTTCCGTTAAAGCCGTCGCACGAATGGATACAGGCATTGCTGCGTATAAAGATGGCGTTGCCCCAAGAATAGCTGTTACCGGCAAACACTCCTTTACTGCTCGTAAACCAATCAAATTAGCCGAGGCAGATGCTATGGAAGCTTATGCTGTTGGTAAACATGTTCCAGTTAGTGATATTCATAAAGAGAAACGCTCTCTAGAAACGGTCGGTAACGTTCTATTTACAATCAACGATATTCTTATTCCGGAAGACTGGGAAGAAGTAGTAGTAGACACTTCTAAATCTCATTTACCAAGAACCATGGATATATGGCAGCATGTTGGTGGTAGAGACTTTAGTGTGAGCGGAATTTCTGCTCCTGAACAAGTAGGTATAGCGGAAAGGATCTACGAGCCTGTGGGTTCGCTCCTTGTTCGAGAAATACTTAGAGGAACTAAGCCGGGTGACCGTGAAGCTATAGAAGAGCGACTATTTGACCTAGTGCCAGGATATATAGAAGATAGTCCTGCCACTATTCCAAGATTAGCCGTTAAGAGTGCAACGGGGCTTTTAAAAGGCTAGATCCGAGTTCGCCACGCCACGGTAGGTTAAGCCAACCTGTCGCGGTCTTTATTAAGCTGCTTCCACCTGGGTAACTCCGCAAGAAATAGGTTCAATTCGCATGCACCTGGGCAACCATTTCTATGTAACATAGAAATTATTTGAACCGCTCCGGCGGTCCTTTTCATATAACCACAATGCCCAGTGTATACTTAGGACATGAAAAATACTCTTAAAGCTATCGTTCTAGGTCTCGCCTCTTCATTAATAATAATTGTCCCTGCAGCAGCTGCTAAACCAACCAACCCAGGCGGAGGTGGAAGCACTCCACCACCAGTGGTACTAACGGGTAATGATGTGTCGTGGCCACAGTGTGCTAGACGCATGACTTTACCAAGTGGTCAAGCCTTCGGCATCGTTGGTGTGAATGGCGGTTTAGCGAATAACACAAATACTTGTCTTACCCAAGAGCTGTCGTGGGCAAACGCTTCCAACGGTGGTACAGGTCAGGACAAGGCTGCGCTATACGTAAACACGGCGAACCCCGGTAATCTCGGTGTTGCCGACTGGCCAAAATCTGGTACTTCAACCAAGTATGGTGATTGTGTAAATAGTGCCGATAATCAAGCCTGCGCTTATGTCTACGGCTGGAATATGGCCCAGCTTGATGCAACTAGTCGAGGCGTAGCTAACCCAGCAAGCTACAAATGGTGGCTTGATGTTGAAACGGGCAATTCCTGGGAGACGAACATGGCTAATAACAGCGCAGACCTTGAGGGTATGACTGATTACTTCCAAAGCATCGGTGCTCGTGTTGGCCTGTACTCAACGTCCAGCCAATGGGGGCAGATTGCTGGCAAGGTTAGTAGCGGCAGCCTACTCGGCTTGGATAGTTGGCTTACAGGCGCAAGTAGTCTAAGCTCTGCTCGGGCAAACTGTTCGCTAACTCCTTTGACTGGCGGCAAAGTTACAGTTACACAATACGTCTCTAAGCAAGTCGATTACGACTACTCCTGTATTTAGTAATCAATAGTCTGATATGACCTACTCCAGCGTAGTAACTCTTTGCTGATTTGGTTCCAATTCGATTGCACGTACTCAACCATTTCTACGACCGCGAAAATTATCTGTGGTCGTACAAGCTTATTTTATATGTTCTGATATGTGATTAGGGAAATGTCAAGTTTCGGCGTATAGTTATAGATGTAGACAACCTCAACACTAAGTATCGCGTAGGGAGCTGACGAAAAGATTGTCGTTGGACTATCGAGCAACAATCTAACAAAAGGATAGTAATATGTCAGTACTTACACCTATCAAACAGAGTAAAGCGCTGTCGAAGGTTCATCACTCCCAGTACATCAGGGCTGAAGATGCACCGAAAGAGACCGACACCAAGCCTGCAGAACAGCCGGTAAACCCCGAGCAGCTAAAGGCTAGTTAGGGTACAAAAGCCCCGCTCAGGCGGGGTTTTTAAGTAGCAGGAAGGACTGATATGTCAAAAGATAAAGGCAGAAAAGAGATAAAGAAACCTAAGCAGCCAAGGAGCAAGACATAGCCATGCCAAGCATAAAAAGCCGAGCTGGATTCGTTGATACCGAAAAGGGCAAAGAGATTAGACAGGAACTGCAACTCATGGCCGAAGACGATAGCTACAATACTACATCGAGCTATAGCGCCAATGGACTGTTGTATCCAGACAATCTCATACCGTTCGTTGATAAACATATGAGCTATCTTGTCAGTCATCCGCTGCTTGATCCAGATAAGTATTTAGCTAACGTCAGGCTGCTTACGCGAAAACGGTAGAACGGTTAGGTATAAAGGATGGCTTTGTATACTCGTTCTACCGCTACCACTTCCACGTACATTAGAAACTAGCGAATATACAGTTTTGATCTGTTATTTCATCAAGAAATACTAGACCAAAGCCGTATAGGCGCAAGACTACTTGACTTAATACAAAAGATATGCTATTATTAGCAATAATTAGCTTGACTTCGGTTTTGCAATTCTCTTCAAGAAATCAAATTAAATAAAAGGAACCAATATGTGGTTTGTATTCGCGTTTGCGAGCGCACTCTTTGCTTCTGTTCGTAGAACGAGCGAGAAGCAACTCGCACATAAATTAAATCATTTCACTATCGGGTGGACTATTCAGCTGGCCGCGCTTCCAATATTACTACTAGGGCTTCTAGCGTTTGGCCCCATCTTCAACCCGTTTAGATTAGGGATGAATTTTTGGCTACCAACACTGCTCATATGGGCAGGCTTCTACCCATTAAATCAATTCCTGTATATTAGTGCGTTTAAACACGGTGAACTTTCAAAGATATTGCCATTATCTAGTCTCGGACCTGTACTATCGTTACTACTTGGGTGGCTTCTGCTGAGCCAAATACCTTCACCAGTTGCGACTATGGGAATATTTGTAATAGGTATAGGTATATACGTTTTGAACCTAAAAGGCCGATACTTACATAATCCGTTAAAGGTTTTTACAGCCGATAAGGCAAACTTGTACACGCTGTTCGGGTTGATCATTAATGCTATGGCAGGGGTTTTAGACAAGCGAGCAATTAATGCCTCAGGACCAATGTATTACAGCTTTGTAAGCACGTTAGGGGCGGTGGCTACAATGTTCATATCTGCCCGGGTAACTGGAATAAGCGAAATGCCGCAAATTAGGCAGCAAACCAAACCATTGCTGATAGCAGGACTACTGTTTGGGCTATCTTATGCTGCCTACATACTGGCTCTTGTAACCGGCCCGTTAGCTTATGTAATGGCGATACGTAATAGTAGCGCATTGCTAATAGGTTCATTGATTGGTTTTTGGTTTCTTAAAGAACCGTTTACAAAGCCTAAAGCAGCTGCATTGATCCTAACCCTGGCCGGTTCAACATTACTAGCCCTAGGCTAATAAGCAGATATGATTTTCCGGCCGGCGGTTCTTTGCTGATTAGGCCCTAATTCAGTTTGTACTGTTCTCATATGTACAACATGCGACTATAATTTAAGGTATGAATAAGCAGAAGCTCAAACAACTTTCATACGAGTTGATCACCGAAGATCGGGATGGGGCTCTGGCCACTGTGAGTTCAAGGGGCGTGCCGCACGTGGCTACTGTGTATTGTGTGGTCAACGAGGCGCTGCAGATTGCCTTCGTAACCAGGGTCGAGTCCCGAAAGTTCAAGAACATTAGCCACAATAACACCGTCGCGCTGGCGTTCTGGGACGAAGAAACGATGAGTACTATTCAGTTAACCGGCAAAGCCAAGCGTGTTGAGAACTTAGCCCAAGAGCAAGAGCTCTTTTATCAACTTGTAACACTACGCTTCAAGGATCGCAAAGCACCAACACCACCCATGCAACTGTATGAAAAGGGCGCCAGCGAAGAGCTGGCGATATTCCTGGTAACTCCCAGGGAACTGACGTATGCTAACTTCGAAATGAAACCGAACGGTCGCTATAAACCATTCTTTCACAAGGTTATTTAGTTATCAGTTAGCGTTCAAGCCGGGCTTCCCGATGGCTGTAAGTCATGTAGGCAACAACCAGGATTATCAGAATGGCCAGCACGAAACTGACCGGTCCGTCACCATGGGCAAGGCCGCCGACGGAGTGCGGTTTGCCAGCCCAGTCGGCGAATGAGGCGCCAAGCGGGCGAGTCAGGATGTAGGCCCACCAGAATGTCAGCGTCTCGTTGGCGTCGAACAGCCAGCGGGCCAGGGCAGGGACGGCGATTAAGCCTATGAAAAGCAAGCCGGAAGAGAAGTAGCCCAAACCCAAAGTCACGGCCGTCATGTCACCGGCCGCGGTACCCAGCGCGAAGGTGGCCATCACGGTTAGCCAGTAGAAAACTTCACGTCGCTCTGTGGTGATGCTATGAATCGAAAATGTTTTTTCGCTCTTCTGCCACGCAGCGAAAATAAGCGTCAGCACAACGGCAAACAGCAGGGTCGACACAATGTAGGGCACGCCAAACTGGATGTGCACAACATCGGCCGCCATGGTGCCAAATACTGCGACCATGGCTACGGCCAGCCAGTAAACCCAGGCGACGTAGCGACGTGTCCGGAACTGAAGAAACAGCGCGATCAACAAACCGATGCCGCCCAGTGTCACCGCCACGTATGGGTTGATTTTGAACACCAGGTAATCGGAAGTTGATTCCCCTAACGCCGTGGTCAGCAATTTTGCCACCCAGAAGAGAGCCGTAATCTCCGGAACTTTTCGTAAAAGTTGAGTCGGGCGCCTGTGCATCACGACTCATTATAAAGGAGCCTGACTTATTGAGTTGCTGGCTGTGGCATAGCCAGCTTGGGTGGCAGTGGCACATCCATCGCCTGGGCCGACAAAAGCTGGTCGGCATTCGGCGAATTGATGGTTATGGCCACGTCGTAACTGTCGGGCAAGCACCAGTTCTGGCAGTCCCGGTGCTGGTCGAACTGACTGGTGTCGATCACTAGCGCACCTTTGTTGACAGTCGTTTTAATGTTCGTCAGATTCGGATGATCGTAGTATTTGAGGCTGACTGAATAGTTAGTTGCCGGTTGGTACCGGACATCCACGCTGGTGCCGATTACGTTAACTGTATCAAAAGATTGCAGGGGGCGGATTGTAGTATGCACGTTGGCATTATAGCGGTCGCGTACTCGGGGAACTGTGTCGGCAGCCAACGCAGCGCCTCCGGCAGCGCCAATCAGCGCTAGCCCTATCAACGTACCGGTTATCCAAGTCCGGATCGGCCACTTGCGCATAAACATTGCCATGCCAAACAGTACCACGAACAGCGCGCCAATGGCCGCGACAGACATGGCGGTGTAGAGCAGCAGGTGCTCCTTCAGGCCAATCGGAAAAATATTGTCCTGCAACAGATTACCGCTGTGCACGACCGTATACGAAGCCGCAGCCAACAAGCCAAGCAGCGCGCTCAGGCCGACGATGATAAACCCGACGCCCACCAACTTAAGCACGATGTCGAAAAACCGGTTTATCGGACCCGCCAGCGAATTATTAGCCCGCTGCGCCGCGCCTTTAACGTCAGCCCGATCAACCATCTCTTTCAGACTGTCAATCGTCACCGACTTGCCCGCCATTTGCAGCCGGTCGCTCGAAGTCTTGGCTTCCGGCACCAACAGCCACAGCACAAGATAAATCAGGATGCCCCAACCACCGGTCACAACCGCCAGCACAAAGATAAGCCGGATCAGCAGCACGTCAACGCCTAGATACTTAGCCAGGCCCGCCGCTACGCCGGCTAACATGGCGTTATCGGTGTCACGGAATAATCTTTTACCATCCACGGGCTGACCATTCTCCGACTGTGCTCCCGAAGACTCTTCGCCGTCCTCTTGAAAGTCCCTGGGGTTGCCTAGCTGCTCTTTCAAGAAATCGACGTCACCCGGCAAGATGACCTTGTCGCCGGTCACGCCATGCTCTGCCAGGAGCTCAGCCATTCTGAGCTCCACTTCGTCGACGACACTTTTGTCGCTAACCTGCTTTTTGATGGCGTCCAAATAGCCCCGCAAGTCTTTATGGGCCTCAGCCGAAATCGTAAAGGCCTGCCGGCCCAGATGAATCGTAGTTACTTCGTTCATTTCTTCGCTCCTTTCTCCAGCGTTGTAATCGAGGCATGGAGTTTGTGATACGTGGTTTTTAATTCGTCCAACAGTCTTTGACCGTCGTCGGTCAGCCAATAATACTTTCGTGGCGGTCCTTGTTCGCTTTCCTGCCATTCATAAGCCAGCAAACTTTCCTTGGCCAGTCGGTTGAGCAGGGGATACAACGTACCTTCCACAACAATCAGCTCGGCCTGGCGCAGAGCACGGATAATCTCGGAAGTGTAGACCTTGCCGTCTTTGAGCAGCAACAGCACGCAGTAGACCAGCATGCCTTTGCGCATCTGCGTTTCGGACTGTAGCAAATTGTCTGAGCTATTTTCATTCATACACTACTTTGTAATACAAGGTAGCTGCTATTGTCAAGTAGTTTTCTTAAAAGACCAACAGTCTTTAGTACAGTTCAAGGTGTTATACAATATACGAGAATGAATAAAGAGCAAAAGAAAACCTGGTGGCTCGATCGGCATAAAAGCATTAAGCGTCTGATGATTGCCCTGCTCATTGCCTGGGGTGTCATCGTAGTCGGTTCGATCGTTGTCGGCCTGATTATGTTGCTGTTTAGCCCCTTGCACAACATTCCATAGGCCAGAAAGAGAATAAGTCGCAAGAGGTTTTTAATTTGCTCATGCTTGCATGTTAGCCAGCGAGACCAGATACTGGGGGGCATGAATATGCTGGCGAGGAATTTACCGAAGGTTATCGGCATTGTCGTGTTGAATCTGGTGCTGCTGGCTTCGGTTTTCCATTGGGGTAGTGCTAACTTGACGAATCAGAGCGTGTCAGTGGCGCTGATGGTGCTGCTTATTTCGCTGTTTTCGGATCTGAGTGAGTTTGATTTCTGGGGGCTGAAGGGCACGCGGGAGCAAGATAAGATCAAAGCTGCGCTCGAAGAGACTAAGGATCAGCCCGCTGTCGAGCCCAATAGCGAACTGCCGGCACCGGGCCGTAAAAAGGGTCAGGATCTGGAAGCTGCCGTTATGGAGCCGAAGTATGTGGCCACGCCTACCAAAACCGACTTGCTGGAAGTCAGCTTTGCGCTAGAAAGATTACTTCGAGTAGCAGCGTCACGGGTGACGAATGGCGCCATCGGACCAGAAGTATCGCTCGAGAAGATCATACAGCTGCTCAAGCAGCGCGAGATATTAACCGAAGCCGGCGTCGATCAATTAACGGCCATCGAAGCAGTGCGTGATCTACTCATTCATGGTCGCGAGGAAGAATTAAACAATCAAATTATAAGAACAGCCTACGAATTAGCCGCCGGTTTGTATAGCGGCCTCTACAGCTTGTTGTACGGCAATGAGTAATCTCTTAACAGCGTAAAAAACGCCTAACATACGCTGGCAACAATATATCTAACTGCGCGTTTCCTCCAGCTTGCGTACAGTAAAAGTTGCTTTTATTAACATGTAAAAGGAGGTCCAAATGGCAGGAACCAGCAACCGTGGGTTTGCTTCGATGGATGAAGGAAAGCAACGGGCAATCGCCAGTAAGGGCGGCCGGATGAGCCGTGGAAACTTTAAGTATGACCGCGAGCGGGCCAGTGCCGCCGGTAAGAAGGGGGCGGCTAATCAACCCCTGGAAGCCAAGCGTCTTGGGGGGCAGCATAGCCACCGGAATCGCTAATACAGTCTGACATTTTGGAGCCGCTCCTTCTACACGGAGGTAGCGGCTTCGTCAGTTTTAGGAGGGAATATGTCAAAATTCGGGCCCAAAGCCAGCAGAAATGTCGAGAAAACCATGCACGAGCATAAGCACGAAGGAAAGTTTAAGAACAAGCAGCAAGCTGTCGCTGTTGGTCTCAATAAGGCTCGTCAGCAAGGCGAGCACGTGCCGAAAAAATAAATTCAGAAAATAGATTCAGCAGGAAGCCTCACGCCTTGTTCAGGCGGGCAATGGCGTTGATAAAAGCGGCTTCTTTGAGATTAGCGTCATGTTCAATCGCTGTTTTATATAGTGCTTCGACGGCTTTGATCAAGTAATCCTTGAGCTTTTGGTTGACCTCAACTTCTGGCCAATGCTCGCCCGCTTTGTTTTGCCGCCACTCCAGGTAGCTCACTATTACGCCACCGGCATTGGCGATAATGTCTGGAATGACAATGTGACCGTTTTCGCTGAGATAGTCATGGGCTTTGGTGTTAACTGGCCCGTTGGCTAATTCCAAGATGTATTTGGCTTTAACTTCACGCATGTTCTGCTCAGTCACCACGTCACCCAGCGCTGCCAGTACCAGCACATCGACTTCGGCGCCAACAATGTCATTGGCACCTGAAGCTTTAACACCGTTAGCTTTGTAATCTTCAAAGTGTCCTCTCTGGTGCTTGAAGTCACTAAGAGCCTTCGCGTCCAAACCCGCCGACCGTTTCAGTGTGGCCCCAGAGTCGCTGGCAGCCACCAGACGCCACTTCGGTGCCTCGTCCGCGGCCACCCTAGCGAAAAACGAACCGACATTGCCAAAACCCTGGACGGCAATAGTAATTTCTTTACCAGCCAGCCCCTCGTGCTTTAAAAGCTCCTGTAGCACGATCACCCCGCCCCGCCCCGTCGCGGCTTCCCGGCCTTCACTGCCGCCGTTATCGAGGCTCTTGCCAGTGAAGCTGGCTTTGCTGGTGTCGCCGGTTAGCTTCTCGTATTCGTCGACCATCCAATCAATAACGCGGCTGTCAGTATTAACATCCGGCGCCGGTATGTCTTTGTCCGGTCCAATGTGCGGTTTTAAATGAGCGGCATAGCGGCGGCTTAGCTCCTCAAGCTCGCTATCATCCAGCTCTTTTGGATTGACGACCACCCCACCCTTGCCGCCACCGAGCGGCAGACCAACCGCGGCTGTCTTAAAGCTCATGAGGGTGGCCAAAGCACATATTTCGTCAACCGTAACATCAGGGTGAAAGCGAATGCCGCCCTTATACGGGCCGCGCCGGCTGTTGTGCTGCACCCGATACGCCTTGAAGCTTTTGCCACTGCTCAGCTCAATCTCAAATTCATGCTCGGCCTCGATTTGTACCAGCTCCTCAATTTCATCATCATCCAGCCCGATTCGTTTACCAACTTCTCGGATGAGTGCCTGTGCGGTGTCCAACATGCAGCCCCTTAATCCTTACTTTACTTTTTAAAGTGGTCTACTACATATTTTACGCCCTATCATGGCGCATCTCTAGGATATGAAATGAGCCCCCCATGTTTTACAATGGGTGGATGGCCTTATCAACGACCACGAATTCCGGAGCACAAACAGGGGCGCAAGGAAACCTAACTCAGCCTGCTACCCAAGGCGGTATCTCGGGAACTTCTACTGGAGCCGTCCAAACCGGCACCGCCGACAGCTTGTTAACCAGCAATAACGGCATCAGCCTTAATAACACGCCAGTTACCACTGTTAGCCTTACCGGCTCCACCCAGTCACAATCCCCGCGACAGGATACGGCTGCACACCATATGAATTACGCCTTGCTGGGTTTTTCGATCCTTTTATTTGTTGTTGCCGTGGGTCTTTTCTGGGCAACCGGCCGTACTGAAAAAAATACAACGAAATAATGAAATTGCACTTGTCATAGATTAGCCATAAGCAGTACCATAAGGGGGAGATCAAGCGAAACACAAAAATCTTCTGCGCTCGATATTTGACAAAATTTCAAATTTGTGTATAATACATAGTGTTTCGTGATCACAAACAAAAACCATTACAAAAATAACAAGAAAAGAAAGGTACCACCTAAAAATGGCTACCAAAAACAGCCTAGCCTTTGAGCTGGCTAATACCACCGATGAAAGCATACTGCGCATCGATAGGTTACTAAAACAGCTGTAACGCAGCAGTTGGTTAAAGCTCCGTTTTTAACGGGGCTTTTCCTATTTATGGACTTTCTCGGCCAGTTTTTGCGAGTAGGTATGTATAAGTATCGCGGCCAGCGTAAGCCCGTAAAACCACCAAAGGACACGATACCAACCGGTTACCTGCTGCCCAAGCCGCAGCGCGTGATAAAAAATGGCCAGCATAGCGATATCGGTTAAGGCCTGCATGTAGTGCCACCAGGGGCGCTGGCCGTACTTACGCCGCAATTCATACGCCAAAAAGATACCGAGACAGACTGTGCCAAGAAGCGTAACCCAACCCAAACCTGGCGCCACATACGTTTCATAACTATGTGGTGGCAACCCGAAGCCGTCGCGAAAGCGCTGATAGATCAGTAGGCCGGGGTGCAAACAAATCAAGGCGACCACCAGTAAGCTGGTGGCTTCGAAATACCGTTTGAGCACAGCTGGCTCCAGCCCGGCCAGCTTGCGGACCTCAGCCGAAACATAGTGCGACCACATCAGGCTGAACGCCAACAGGCCGAAAAGCGGGAAGAGCACGTAGTTATTAATGGGGAAGACCTTCCACTGAAAGTATTGGCCCCAGTCGATCAGCGCCAGCGTTAAAACGATAACTGCCAACGACCAGGCAAAAGTCTGGCACCAGAACGCGGTATCCCGAACAGCTTCACGCGTTTCAGATAGCTTTGGCATAAAATGCTCCTTCGCACCCAGTATCCCATATAAAAACAAGGGGCTACAATATAAATAATGAAAAGGCGGGTGCGATTCATTTTTTCGGTGTGCGCTATGTTGCCGCTCCTGCTTTTTGGCACCATGGGACTGGCCGCCGCGCACGTGTTGCGGCAGGATAACGGCATTGCGGCCGAGCTGCACATTCCTCCGGATGACAAACCGTTGGCCGGCCAGCAAACAAAGCTTGAGCTTTCGTTTGGAGACAGCAGGCATGCCTTCAGCCTGCAGAACTGTGATTGTCAGTTATCCGTGGAGCGGAGCAGCGTGTCGATCCAGAAACTCGCGCTGCAGCCGGCTACACCAAGCTCAATGCTCAGCAGCACGCCCACTGTTCGCTTTCCTGCGGTTGGGCAATACAATGTCGTTGTTCAAGGCAGCGCTAAGAACGGTACATTCAGCAGCTTTAGTCTGACATATCCGGTTGACATCCAAGCAATCGCCACCCGGAGAATGGCAGCTGATACCAAAAGTCAGTCAACCATGTGGACTCTAATCATTATTGCCACCGCGGTGCTTATCATCGCTGGCGGTATCACGCTGAGTTACAAGCGCAAGTAAGCGCTAGTCGGTGACCGTTACCGTACCCACCATGTTGGGGTGGATTGAGCAATGGTACTTGAAGGTGCCGGTCGTATTGTAGGTGAAGGTGTAGGTGTCATTCTGGTTCAAGTCATTGCTCTTCGGGCCGTCCTGGCCATCGGTTTCAGTCACGGTGTGGGCTACGGAATCCTTGTTGGTCCAGGTCACCGCGGTGCCCTTTTTGACGTTGATATCGGCTGGGCTGAAAGCAAAGTTATCGATAGTGACAGCGTTCGTCTGTGTTGCGGTGCTCGAACCTGAAGACCCGGTAGATGACGACTGGGTGGAGCTGCTACCGCTGCTTGCTGTGGTGCCGGAGGAGGTAGTCGAGGTGCTGGAGCCGCTATTCTTATTATGTTTAGCGATTGCATAGCCACCGCCGGCTAAAATAATAATGACGACTACAATTGCAACAACTTTCCTCATCGGACCCTCCTAATTTAGTCTAGCTATCATAATATACCTTTTATAGTGCTTTGTAAGTAGTGATTCGCCTACTTTGTGGCGGCGACAAAACTGATGATAGCGAAGAGCAATAAAACGGTGCCAGTAACGCGCTGGAGCAGCGTGGCCGGAATGCGGGTCAGGACTTTGGAGCCGGCAGTTACACCTAGCGCTGCGACTGTCCATAAGCCGAGTGTAGCCCCGATGGCCACATTAATGGCATCGTGATAGTGTGCGGAATAGTTGGCAACGCTGATCTGTGTGATATCGCCCCACTCACCAAGAAAAACAACGGTGAAGGAGGTGCCGAAAACCTTCCAAAAACTTGGTGCGACCACCACTCGAGGCTTTGGCTCATGATGAGTTGCTTCCTCGACACCATGCTTGCCGAAGAAGATAAGCAACGCACCGGCAAGGAACAGCGTGCCGATCACCACTTCCAGTAGCCAATGTGGCAACAGCGTTAACAGATGGCCGGCCAGAACGGCGATTATGACGTGTATCAAAAATGCCGCGGCCGCGCCGAGCCAGACGAAAAACGCCGGAAATTTACTGCTCAAGATCAAAGTGGCGAACAGTGACTTATCGGGCAGTTCGGCGATGAAGATGACTACGAAAACCAGGGCGATGATGTTGAAATGCATATATTTTTAAGGGGTTTTAGAAAAGGTGGTGTAAACGATCCTTCGTAGTAACAGTTTCGCTGCCGGAGCATGATGCCGGGTCTTTGGTGCTGTCGTAGCGGGCGGCGGTGCTTGGCACGGTGGCGTACTCCTTCTGCAGCGTGGCGTCGTCGATGTCGCCGAAACTGACCAGCAAGCGAGACTTGTCTTTAATAACCATGTTGGTGATGGGTGACAAATCGGTATAGTCCTGGCCGTTGATCAGGACGTGCAGCTTGTCATTGCCGTTTTCGACATACATTGTTCCGCTGTCGGTCTCAATAAAGTTTGGTCCAACGTACCAACCGAGATTTTCAAAGAATTGCCCCCAGGTAACGGCGTGATCATGGACGTGCACTACGGAGTTAATGTTGTCATGCATGTGAGCGCGTTGTTGCGGAATGGTGATGGCATTGGTTGTGCTGCAGATGGCGACTTCCTGGTAAAACTGAGGGCCTTTAAACTCCTCGCGCTGCCCGTTCAGGTAGACTGCGAAGTTGGCGTGGTAGTGCACCTGCACGGGTTTATAGGTGAAAAATCGGATGGCCAAAAGTATCACGGCACCAAGCAGCAAACCACAGACAAAAACTAACCAGGGCTTCTTGAGCAGTTCCTTGATTGGCATGAGGTCTCCTTTTTCTGCTACCATCATACCGCCTTGCCCGCCGATGCTCCAACCAAAGTGTGCGGCATAGTTCACAGCGAGTGCCAGGAAGTCAAAGATAGAATTACTGCATGTCAGCAATAAAACCGTTTTTGCTACTACAACTGCGACCGGAAGACGAGACGGCCGACAATGAAGCAGCGTCCATCACGAAATTTGGTGGCTTGCACGAAGACGACGTGCATAGAGTACGACTGGACCGAGAAGCTTTACCAAGCCTCAACCTGGATGATTACTCCGGCATTATTATCGGCGGCGGGCCGTACAATATCAGCGATCCTGAGGCGAAAAAACCGGCCGAACAGCAGCGTTTTGAGGCCGAGCTCTTCACGCTCCTGGATCAGATTACAGAAAGAGATTTTCCCTTTTTCGGTGCTTGTTACGGCATTGGCCTGCTCGCGAAATATCAGGGAGGAAGGGTTGCCAAGGGTCAGTATGCCGAGAATGTCGAGGCGTTGACGATCAATCTGACGGATGAAGCTCAAACCGACCCTTTGCTCAAAGATTTGCCGGTGAACTTCCGAGCCTTCGCTGGGCACAAAGAAGCATGCCAAGAGCTCCCGCGTGATGCTACCTTGCTAGCCAGCTCGGCTAACTGTCCGATTCATATGCTGCGGTTAAAACGTAATATATATGCCACGCAATTTCACCCGGAACTGGATAAGGAAAGTCTCGCCCTGCGCATCAGATTTTATAGACACGCTGGCTATTTCCCGCCGGAGGATGCAGAAAAGTTGATAGCGGCGTCTGAAAAAGAAACAGTGACCGTGCCGAAGAAGATTCTGCGGCGTTTCGTCGAGCGTTACAGCATGCCGGTCTAGATTATTGCAGTAGTTTGTTTTCGCAAGCTAACTTCAAGGCTTGCATATCGGTTTGCAGTTCACGCTGTGCCAAGCGCTTCATAACAGGGGCGGTGAAGGCGAAAGCCTTGCTTTTGGAGGAAACGGTCGTAGAGCAGGTCACAACAGTCTTACTAGCTTGCGTAACTAGGCTGAAGTCGGCCACATAGTGCACGAGCCCGGTGTTATTCTCTATTCTGATAAACGTATTGGACCTGAACTTGGTAACGATATTCTGGGACTTAATGGTTACGCCCAAAACCTGGCTGGTGGTGGCGTATGTGCTGTGCAATGTAAGTTTGGTGAAGCGTGAGGTCTCAATGATCTGCGGGTTCCATAGCCGGTAGTACTTGTAATTAGTTAAGTAGTCGAACACTTCGGCCGGGGATGAATCGATGGTAATTCTGGTTACGATACTTGCCTTCACGGTCTTTATAGTTTATCAGTTCACGGCAAAGCAGCCCATTTTGCCAATGGGCTTAGCGGTTAGCTAGTGCCTCACTTTCGTCCTTTTGGACTCATCAGTATGAGCACGCACTCATATAGTGAGATGATGGTAGGTTGAAGCAGGGTGTGTGAACATGGCAGAGTTTGGGGGCTCTATGCGCCTTTCTGATCTATGTTTGGCTATGTAATTGCCCACACACTCCACGCCGACCGCGCACCATCTCACATTTGTTGCCCCGCCCGGCTGTGGCCCCACAAGGTCGTTGTTGCCGTATAGGCCGGGCGGGGCAAGTTGGTCGAGGTGGGTCTAGATGATCTCGTCGATGCCGGAGCGGAGGAAGATATCGCCGCCGATGCCGTCGCCGCGAAGTGGCGGAGCTGGGCCGACGATCTCGCCGAAGTGATGACCGCGGTGCTGGCGGTCTTTGCCGGTGGGTGGGAACGAGGTACGACTTCGGAGCACAGATCCCTCCTTAGTAGGGTAGTGTGTCGAACTGCCCGTGAACCTCGATCTGATCGAGCTGGCTAAGCGCCTGGCGTAAGCGTGTATCACACATGCTTCATGCTCACAGATGAGGTGCAGCATTTTGAGTGCCTCAAACTGCCACATCTCACCTGGAGCGAACCTACCTATCAAGTTGCACATTGGAGATTTGAATCACCTCAACAATGATGGGCAAATTATAACTCTGGCGAGCTGTAGCGTCAAATTGTGTATTGACACCGTGTGGGTAAAGTACCAAAATACGTGCACTATGCGCGTAAACGAAACCAACCAGCCTAATAACGGGACAGCAAATCGTTATACATATGTCAAAAAAGCCATGCGTGCTGGCATCTTGACGCTGAGCATGCTGGGCGCGGCTGCTCCGGCTTCGCTTGCCCGCCAACAAAACAATTCTCTCAAACAGCGCGCCCCCAGGGAATTTATTAAAGCCCGGGAAAGGCAAGAAAGTCACGATATCGCACAGGTCACTCCTGTTACAGCGCGAGCTAGCATCGCCTACGTTCACCTCCCGCACCAAAAGCCCTACTACATCGATAATCCACTCTTCAAGACAGATAGAAAAAGCATCCTTGGCGGAACAGTTACGTTAATTGGCTATATGGATCCAACTCACAAACGCTCTGGCCCGAAGGTGACATTTATGGAATACAATCCCCACACCATGACCCTGGCAACTAACCCGGCCGACACCATGCGTAGCCAGGTCACTTTCAGTGTTGAGTTCCCGGAGTCCGAGGCAGTCCACACCTACAATGAGTTCTTAAATGATCCCGCCAATCCTGCAACGGGCGTTGCATATCTTGATAAAAGCGGCGAACCAATCTCAATCGGCCTAAAAATACTTTAGCTAGAAGTAACAGTCTCTGCAATAGCGTCAAGATAGAAACCTAAGAAGTAAGTAGTGCTTAAAAATTATTAGGAGTTATCGATCGTCGTAGGATGAAGTGTTTTGCCTGTTTCTGGAGGCAACACTTGTTTTCGGATGATCCAATACCGAGGAGTTTTACTGATGACATTTTCAACCGTTTTGGTGTCATGCCCGGGAGCAACGATAAACTGGTTACGCTGGGCATGAATTTTTTCATATGTTTTATAGTCGATGGGCAACCGTAATCTACAGTTTTCATCCGAGCACTCGCAGTAAAAATGAAGCGGCCCGTAATCACCAGTCTTTTTTATCATGTACTCCGGCTGATTATCCTCGAGTGCCAACCGATTTGTCTCCTTGACACCTTCAATAACCTTTTCATTAAGCTGCCGAAATATAACTTCATTTTCGGCTAATCGGCGCTCTGAAGCAGTTTCGTCTGTCATATTTGCAATATAGCTTCCATGCCGCGGGCGGACTGTAATATTGGCTACACAGCTCAGTGGCGCGCTGTAAGGTGTTATGAGTGAAAAAAGTCATAGCTTGACCATACTTTTGTGATTAAAGTAAAAATTATTAAACTATAGCTAAATCTCAGGATTTAGAGGGGAGGGCCTATGTTTAAAAAACTAACGAGATTTGGCGTGATTGGAGCGTCATTGGCGACGGCGGCAACGCTGGGCTTAGGCGGCGTAGCAGCCGCGGATAGTATTTCGGTGACTGGTCCCGGTTCGGTCAACATCATAAGCAGTAATACCGGTGGTAATTTCTTCGGTAACAACAAAATATTTGGGTCAAATAACTGCTTGCATCCAGCTGTTTTCACCAGCTTTAAAAATAAGCATGTTAACCTGGCGTTCAATAATAAGCACCACAAGCACCACCACAACAATAACGTGGCGTTCATAGGTGGCGCAGGTTTTGGCACCTTCTTTAATAACTTCGGCGGTTTCGGTAACAACTCAATCAATTTCACTGGTCCTCACTCGACTAACATTATCAGCTCATTCTTTAACCGCAATGTCCGTGTGACCAACACCAATAACGTCGGTGTCAACAACTTCAACTCGCAGTTCGCCATGAGCGGCAACGCCAACGTCAGCGACAACACCTTTGGCGGTAACGCCATCACCGGAAATGCTAGCAACCGTAACAATACGAATACTAATGTGGCAATTAGTAACGGTGGCAGCAACTTCTCGAACTTCGGCGGCTTCAGCGGTGGCAGCAACTCCATTGGCGTGACCGGCCCGCACTCGACCAACATCATTACCGCTTCGCAGCAGAGCAGTGTCCGCCAGACGAACACGAACAACGTGAGCGTCAACAACAACAATTCACAGTCGGCAACTACCGGCAACGCCAACGTCAGCGACAACACCTTCGGCGGCAGCGCAGTAACTGGCAATGCTAGTAATAGCAACACCACCAGCACTAATGTGGCTGTGACGAATAGCGGTTCTAATTTCTCTGGTGGCTCGAGCTTCGGCGGTGGCAGCAACTCCATCGGCGTGACCGGCCCCGGTTCCTTTAACTCCATTTCATCTTCCAACCGCAATAGCTTCAGCACGACCAACACGAACAACGTGAGCGTCAACAACTCAAGCTCCCAGTCCGCCCGCAGCGGCAACGCCAACGTCAGCGACAACACCTTCGGCGGCAGCGCGGTAACCGGCTGGGCAAGCAACAGCAATCAGGTCGCGACGACGGTCGACCTACACAATTAAAATCGTTACCAGAAAGGGGTAACTTAAAAGTGGGCTTCAACCACGAAGCCCACTTTTTATGTATGTAAAGTTTAGGGGATTTAATCAAGCCTGAGCCGCTAGAGATGAAGCGGTCGCCAGAATATCTTCGGTTACTTGCTCGACTGGCTGACTAGCATCAATAATAACCGCTCCCATCGCACGATATTTGTCGTAGCTGGCATGATGATTAACCAAAGTCTGCTGAAGTTCGTGTTCCTGTTTGCCCCAATCGTTGTCAGTTCGGTTAGCGAGACGATATTTTAAGGTTTCATCGTCAATGTAGAGAGCAATGGTGCCGTCGAATAAGTCGTGCAGTTCACTTTCATTGTCGAGCACACCACATAGAAAGGCTAATTTGCCAATGCCTTCAGCTTGCAATTTCTCAACATCGCTTCTCAGCACATGCCACCCATGCTTTTTTAAGAATTCAGGGGTTCTTTCGGCCTGCTTTACTGAAGACTTCGGATGTACATAGCCCGTTTCCAAATTAGTCCATCTAGCAAGTCCATCAGTATCGGTATCAACAGCCAGGTAGCCCTTTTCTTTCAAGGCCTTACATACCATTGATTTTCCGGTGCCGGCGGAGCCAGTTATAAGAAATAATGACATAGGTAAACTATAAAAATGGTAGCAGGGGCGAGATTTGAACTCGCGACCCCAGGCTTATGAGTCCTGTGCTCTAACCAACTGAGCTACCCTGCCTTAATGAGACAAACCTATGGTTTTTCTCATCGCTTATCGGCAAAGCCGAGTTTGCTAAAGCAAACCAAGCTCGCTGCTCTTTCCCTTAGCTACAGCGGTGCCTAAAGCAAGCTGTAATATACCACGATTTACATCTGTTGACCAGGAGTTAGTAGCTGCGGAAGGCGAGGTAGGCGGCGGTGACGACACCGATGGCGATGACCAGGATGCGCATGCCGTGCGAGGGTACTTTTTGGGCGCCGATGGCCCCGGCGTAGCCGCCGATCAGGTTGCCGGCTCCCATAGCAAGGCCGAACTTCCAATCAATCAAACCTGAGCCTGACAGAACAAGCACCGACGCACCGGCGATGAATACAGCCATGACGTTTTTCATGGCGTTGATCTGATGCACCTGATGCAGATTCGAAAAGCCAAGCAACGCCAGCATGATAAAGCCAAAGCCCGGGCCAAAAAAGCCGCCGTAGATCGCCAGCGGAAACGTAGCGATGCCGATATAGATAAGCGGCTGTATGCGCTGCCGGTGTTTCTTGGGGCCGTGCAAATGTTGTTTAAGCTGCACGAGCAACAGAGGCTGAAAGGCAAACAGGACGACGGCTAGGAAGATCAGAATGGGCACGATCTCTTGGAAGTGATTGTGCGAAATGTGTCTGAGTAGAAATGCGCCAATGGCACCTCCAACCGCGCAGGGTATAGCCAACAGCAGATAGCGTGCCGGCACTTTGCGTAAATAATTGCGATAACCGAAGGCCGAGCTGAGTTGTCCCGGCAAAACAATGAGGGCGCTGGTGGCGCTGGCATCGAGTGCCGACAGGCCGCTGGCCAGCAGTACGGGGAAACCAATCAGCATGCCGCCGCCGGCGATGGCGTTCATGGCACCGACAATTATGCCCACCAGAAAAAGTATGATTTCATGCATATTTTTTATTTGCTGTGCTGTTGCAAGTCTAGCAAATTTTACATCTGTTGGCCAGCCTTTCAGCAGGCATGTGAGCCACTGTCATCCCGAACTCGTTTCGGGATCCATGCGAACAATTTTCCTGCTTGGATCCTGAAATAAATTTAGGATGACACGGCACTTAATTGAACAGTTCAGGTTTCATGGCCCGGAGATTCTGCCAGCATGGCTCAAACAGCGGAGAAGGCAGCGTTTTGAAGGTGCGCCACTCCAGCTGCACGAACTTATCCGGCTCTTGAATCACCGGCTCACCGCTGATCCAATCACTGTCGAGCCAGATAGTAATGGAATGTTTGCCCTCATTTTTGAAAACATTATTTGTTGCCGTCACAAAACGCACATTCTCAATAGTCAAGCCCGTTTCTTCTAGGATCTCGCGCTTAGCGGTCTCTTCCCAACTTTCACTGAACTCAATATGTCCACCCGGCACGCTCCAGGTGTTAGTGCCGTGTTTGCCCACACGCAGGCCCATGAGGAACTTGCCATTCTTCCATACGAAAACCCCGACACCGACTTGCGGACGATCATCCTTCATATTGTTACAATAATAAGATATGGACATCGTCTTGCCAAAACCCGGAACGTACGTGGTGGCCGTCAGCGGGGGCGTAGATTCGATGGCGCTGCTGCACCTGTTGCGGCAGGAAAACATAACCAATGACCAGCAACCGTACCGTTTGGTTGTCGCTCACCTGGACCATGGCATCAGGGAAGACTCAAGCGAAGACCGCCAGCTGGTGCAAAAAACCGCCGGGCACTACAACTTACCGTTTGTGTATCACGAAAGTCATCTAGGGCCTGGCGCTAGCGAGGCCGAGGCCCGCAAAGTTCGGTATGACTTTCTGCATAAAGCCCGCGGTGCCAGCCAGGCGCGGGCAATCATCACCGCGCATCATGAAGACGACGTGCTCGAGACAGCTATCATTAACCTGTTGAGAGGCGGTGGCCGCCAAGGCCTGACCTCGCTCAAAAGCCGCCACGACATTGAGCGCCCACTGCTCCAAGTACCAAAGCAGGACTTGATCGCCTATGCTCAAGATCAAGGGCTGGTATGGCGCGAGGACAGTACCAATCAAAACCCCGCGTACCTCAGAAATTACGTCAGACAGCGACTGCTCAGCAGGTTCAGCGCTGAGGAGCGGAAGCGGTTGAAGCAGATAATTAAGGATCAGCATGCCATAAACAACACGCTCAATACCTTGCTCGTTAACCAGCTGCATCAACAATCGGTAGGTGGGCAAATCGACCGGATTTGGTTTAATCACTTGCCACATATCGTGGCGCGAGAAGTGGTGGCTGCTTGGTTGCGGGCTCACAATATCCGGAACTTTGACCGCAAAACACTTGAACGGTTAGTGATTGCTGCCAAAGTCGCCCAGCCGGGGGGCTATTTTGATGCCGTCCAAGGTGTTAGAATGTATGTAAGTGCAGACAATTTGGCACTCGTGGGGTTAGAGCGCTAGAAAAATTTCTAATACAGGGTTATAATGAGTATTTATGGATAGAAAATCACTCCGTTCCGGACGCAAACCTGGCAATAACAACCGCGGCATGAAGAATGCCGGCTTCATCGCACTACTGATTCTCTTCGGACTCATCGTCTTTGCGGCAGCTAATCAGCCGAGCAATCTGCAGAAGATCCCGATCACCACGGCGGTGTCTGAAGCCAACGCCGGCAAGTATCAGAAAATAACCGTTAATGGCAATCAGCTCGACATCACCAAGAAGGGTGAATCACACGCCTCACTCAAATCTTACTTGGAGCCGAACGCCACGCTCAAAGACGAGGGCTTCAACTTCTCAAAAGTGGAGATTGATACTACCGCCAGCAGTACCGGCACCTCGACCTGGGTTTCGTTGGGCGAATCAATCATACCAGTCGTCATCATTGCCGCCGTGCTTTACTTCATGTTGCGCAGCGCGCAAGGGCAGGGTAATCAGGCGTTAAGCTTTGGCAAGAGTCGTGCCCGTCTGTATGGCAACGAGAAAGACAAGGCTACGTTTAAAGACATCGCCGGCAGCGCCGAAGCCAAGCAAGACCTCGAAGAAGTAGTTGAGTTCCTGAAGTATCCCAAGAAATTCGCTGGCATGGGTGCGCGCATTCCGAAAGGCGTGCTGCTGGTCGGCCCTCCCGGCACCGGTAAAACCATGTTGGCTCGGGCTGTGGCCGGTGAAGCCAACGTACCGTTCTTTAGCATTTCCGGCTCGGAATTTGTTGAAATGTTCGTCGGTGTCGGCGCTTCACGTGTTCGCGACCTCTTTGCCAAGGCCAAGAAGAATGCGCCCTGCATTATTTTTGTTGACGAGATCGACGCTGTCGGTCGCCGCCGTGGCAGCGGCATGGGTGGTGGACACGACGAGCGTGAGCAGACCCTGAACCAAATTCTGGTGGAAATGGACGGCTTTGAACAAGGGCAGAACGTTATCGTTCTGGCCGCTACCAACCGAGCAGACGTGCTTGACCCAGCCCTGCTCCGCCCTGGCCGCTTTGACCGCCGCGTCAACATCGGTCTGCCTGACCGCCAAGACCGCGAAGCCATTCTAAAAGTTCATTTCGCTAAGAAACCACTGGCCAAGAACGCTGACCTTGATGCGTTGGCCGCCAAAGCCGCCGGATCTTCTGGTGCTGACTTGGCCAACATCGCAAACGAGGCGGCTATCATTGCCGCCCGCAATTCGCACGCCGAGATTACCCAAAACGATGTCACCGAAGCCTTTGAGCGCGTAGCCATCGGCCCAGAGCGCAAGAGCAAGGTCATGACCGAAGCTGACAAAGTTACCACTGCCTATCACGAAGCCGGCCACGCCTTGGTTGGACACGTGCTGCCGGATAGCGATCCAGTACACAAAGTGACCATCATTCCCCGTGGTGGAACCGGCGGTGTTACCTGGTTCATTCCACCTGAAGACCGCGTATTCGTGTCACTTATCCAGTTTAAAGACATGCTAGCCCGTGGCTTGGGCGGCCGCATCGCCGAAGAAGTGGTGCTCGGTCACGATCGCATTACAACCGGCGCTGGCAACGACTTGCAGAAGGCCGCCGAACTAGCTCGAGACATGATTGTTAACCAAGGAATGGGCAAAAAACTACGCGACCAGGTATTCCACGTCGACGACGGCATGATGCTTGACCGCCTGGTGCACGAACGCGAATATTCTGACGAGACCGCCAAAGTCATCGATGACGAGGTTGAGAATCTGATCACCGAAGCCGCAAACAGAGCTCGTGCCGTCATTAAAGCCAATCTGAGTACCTTGGAAAATCTTAAACAACGCCTATTAGAAAAAGAGACTGTTGACGCCGATGAAGTCGCTGAGGCTCTCAAAGGCTCCAAGATGCCGCAAGCTGCTGCTTTGTACTAAAGCTTAGGTTTCTAACATGTCTTCGCCCGATGTAGGCCCAAGTCAACTACCAGATAGTGAGAATCTTGAAGCATTAGCTGCGTGTCTGGACGAAAAGACTCGTCACTGGTCAGGCGGATGGGAACGCACTCCAGAATATCGGCAAGTAATTCAGTTAGGTGAGCAGGTATTGTCGCCACTCCTGAATGACATAGCAGAAATAGGCATAGAAAACCGTCGGCAAGGCAGACGCATTTGGTGGCGTATTACTGTGATAGGCGCAATCGCACATGAACTTGGCAAACCAATCCAGGTTCGCGATGAAAAGCAGGGCGTGCAGGCTTTTGTAGGCGAAGCAGTTTTAGCGTGGGGCAAAGAGCAGGGGTATTGGGAGCCGAAATCTACGGGAGAGGCATAAAAATTACTGGACAAGTGCCTATTATCAGGCAAAGAGCTGCTTTATACTGGATAGAAGCTTATGATGGTTATTGATACCGCATGAATCCCACCGCCTCAGCGCCAAAACAAAAGCGGCCGCCGATCAGTAAAGTCGCGGCCTTGCTCATTGCGACATCGCTCATCGGTCAGGTATTGGGATTCTTGCGTACCAAGCTCGTAAATGCCAACTTCCCCGCAGTCGGCCCCCACAGCACCGATGCCTACTTCGCGGCCTTCAACATACCTGACTTTTTCTTCTTTACGCTGGCTGCCGGCGCGCTCGGGGTCGCTTTTATGCCAGTATTGTCAGATCGCTTGCACCGTGGCGACCGGCGCGGTATGTGGGAAATTTCCAATTCACTGATGAATCTACTAGCCATAATTATGACAGTTGTCGGTCTTGTGATGCTTGTCTTTGCCAAACCGTTGATACGACATGTCGTTGCGCCCGGCCTGTCGCCTGAACAACTCGACACCGCTACCAACATCATGCGCTTGTTAGCCTTCAATCCGCTCTTATTCACTATTTCCGGTATTCTGACCAGTGTTCAGCAAACTATGGGCCGCTTCTTTTTTTATGCCATTGCCCCGCTGTTTTATAACCTGTCAATCATTGTGAGTATCTACCTGTTCAAGCACAACATCGGCTTAGTCGGTCTTGGATTAGGCGCTCTGCTCGGTGCCATTCTGCAGCTATTAGTGGTTATTTCAGGCTTATGGAGGACGAATTTTCATTGGCGCCCACACATCGGCTGGCGCAGCCCGGACTTCCACACCGTGCTTAAAAACCTTCCGCCGCGCTCGCTCGACCAGGGTGTCGATCAAGTGGAAAACATCGTCGAAACCCACATTGCCAGTGGACTGGGCGCCGGCAATGTCACCTACTACAACAACGCCTATATTCTAAGTACCGCTCCCATCCTATTGGTCGGTACCGCCATCTCCACGGCCGCCTTTCCGCGGCTTAATGCTCGCTTGAGTCAGCATCGCCCGGATCTATTCCGCCGCGACTTTCTGATGGTCCTGCGCGCCATGATCTGGCTGAGTGCACCTCTAGTGGTAGTCTGCTTCTTTGGCCGAGGCTATCTGGCGCGCCTGATTTACACCAAAGGCAACATCCAAATCGCCACTATTTTCGGCTTCCTGACAGCGGCAATCTTTTTCCGCATTGTTTACTCCATCATCTCCAGGTGGTTTTATGCCCAAAAGGACACCCGAACCCCGCTGTTTGTATCACTCTTTGCCATTGCGCTTAACATCGTGCTGGCCGTAAGCTTGGCCCGCCCGAGCCAATACGGCGTGTCGGGCTTGGCGATTGCCCAATCCATCGTCGCGGCGGTAGAAGTCCTCATTTTGTCAGTTATCATGCTTTTGCGTGACCACCGCTTGTTTGATAATGCCTTTTGGAGCGGAATCTGGCGCATTGTCTCTGTTACTGGCTTTAGTGTGATAGCTTGTTTCACAATGATTTCATTCTATCCGCTTGGTAGAGCTGACCGCGGTATTTTGACGCTTGGCTCCAAGCTTCTACTGATCGCGGCGGTGACCTTTGGCGTGCATATAGGGATTTCCGCGCTGTTTGATCTGGAAGAGGTGCGGCCTTTGTTCAACCGCATCAAGAAAATTGCGCTCAAACCGATCAAGCTCGAAGTCTAAGTACATAAACTCAGACGTACCATTAAGTATTATTTAATATTTCCTTGCCGTTGTAGTCAGCCCTCGTATAATGATGGCCATGCCCGAAACCGCCAGCCTCAATTACGCGCTACCAGACCACGACCTAGTCTTTAGAGAGCCCAATACACAGTATGTACTCAGAATTAAAGACCTACCTGACGACGAGCGGCCTCGTGAACGACTACTGGAACTAGGCCCCAGCAGCTTATCGGTAGCCGAACTGGTCGCCGTGTTGTGGGGTGTCGGCAATCGCAAAGAAGATGTACTAGAAATGGCTCGGCGAGCCGTGAAAGAATACGGCGAAAAGGCTATTAGCAACGAAACTAACCCGCAGCGCCTGGCGGAGACGGCGGATATCTCATTGACCAAAGCCTGCCAAATTGTGGCCAGTTTCGAACTTGGCCGCCGCTTTCACGCCACGCAAGCCGGTCGTCCGGCCCAGGTCCGCAATGCCAAACAGGCCTATCAGTACTTACGCGATATGGGTGTTCATCAAAAAGAGCAACTCCGTGGTCTGTATCTGAATAGCCGCTACCAGGTCATCCACGACGAAGTTATTTCCATTGGCAGCCTGACCTCAAACGTCGTCCATCCCCGTGAAGTCTTCCGCCCAGCCCTGGAACGCGGCGCAGTAGCCATCATCCTGGCGCATAACCATCCCTCCGGCCGTCTAGAACCAACCCTGCCCGATATTCAAATCACCGAAAAACTCATCGTCGCCGGCGAATTAGTGGGCATCGAACTGCTCGACCACCTCATAATCACAGTCGGCAAGTACATCAGCGTTTTCGACTGCATCAAGCGCGACTAGCCCCACTCAAGTTATGAAAAATCAATCCCTTTTCGTCCTTTTAGACTCGTCAGCATGAACGCACATTCATGTAAGGGTAAGACAAGTAAACAACAGACATCAGATGGGGCACGCGGCGGGCGTGAGTAGCTATGAATAGCGTATCCACGCCCGCCTTGGCCCACCCGGCCATCCTCCTTCGAGCAAGCGCTAGGGTCTTGGCGCCCAACCTGCTTGGTCGATGCCGGAGCTGATAAAGCCGCGTGCGCGATCGAGTCGGACTCGGACGGTCAGCATTCGTGCCGCGTGACGAAGGCCACGCTTTGAGGGGGGTGAGAGAACATGGCTGCTAGGAGCAGTTCTGGTCTCAGCCGGTTCCTTCGTCGCCGAAGACACGGAAGCCGGGTAGAGACGGACGCGCAAGATGCCGTCAATCTCCTCGGGATCGGATTTCAATGCCTCGGCGGCACTGGTGATCGTGAGGATGTGCTCGTCGGGGTCGTAACTGACCTCGAGATTGTGAAACGGCACGGGGCCGCTCGAGTCGAGCTTGACGTTGTGGGTATAGCCCTCTTTGACAATCTGTACCTGATCGATCTGGTGAATAGTGTTGATCTCAATAACGGTTGTACCCTGCAAAAGGTCACTTCCTTTCCCTAGAACAAAAGTTCCGTAGAAGTTGAACGAATCTCGTCTGATGAAACTAAAGATGTAGGCCTAGCTCATCTGCCAATGAGCTGAGTCTACACCTCTAGTCGTTGCTTACTTGTCAAGGTACCTCGGAGTAAGCGTAAGCATCTCACGAAGTTTTGTAATAATAACACAAAGTATGCAAATAATCAATGCTTATGTTTACATGGTAAACAGATTAGCCACGCTGTATCACCTCTGTTATAATATTATCCTGAATGAATCAAGGCCACATGTACAACTTTTGCATTATTGCTCACCCTACTTCGCTAAAGCTTTGTAGGGTTTTACCCGGTTGGCTATAAAGTTAAGGCTCGAATCTATTAAAATGGACCAATCGCACATCCGCAACTTCTGCATCATCGCTCACATTGATCACGGCAAGTCCACGCTGGCGGACCGTTTGCTGGAGTTGACCGGCACCGTCGATAAGCGTGATATGAAAGCGCAGCTGCTGGACAAGATGGATCTGGAGCGTGAAAAGGGCATCACCATCAAGCTGACGCCGGTGCGTATGCAGTATCAGGAATACGAGCTGAACCTCATAGATACGCCTGGCCACGTCGACTTCAGCTACGAAGTTTCGCGCAGCCTAGAGGCCTGTGAAGGCGCGTTACTGGTGGTTGACGCCAGCCAAGGCATCCAGGCGCAAACGCTGGCCAACGTCTACCTGGCCATGGCGGCTGAGCTGACAATTATCCCGGTACTCAACAAGATTGATTTACCAGCTGCCGACGTGGAACGAGTCAGCAAAGAAATTATGAGCCTGCTCGGCTGCCAGCAAGAGAATATTTTGCTGATCTCCGCCAAAACCGGCGAAGGCGTCGATAAAGTGCTCGAGACTATCGTGAACAAGATGCCGTCACCAAAAGCATCAGAACGGACGCAAACCCGGGCCCTGATATTCGACAGCTACTACGATGACTACAGGGGCGTTATCCTCTATACCCGGGTCTTTGACGGACAGATAGCGAGCAATGCTGGTATTAGAATGCTAGCCACCGGTGCCACCGGTGTTGCGCTCGAAGTTGGAGCTCTCAAACCGGAGATGACTCCTAATAAGCAGCTGCAGACGGGCGAAATCGGCTACATTGTTACTAATCTGAAATCCACGCGGGAAGCCCGGGTTGGCGATACGATTACACTTCCAGCTAATCCGGCCACTGAGCCACTTCCTGGGTACCGTAATGTTCAGCCGTTTGTGTATGCCGGCTTTTTCCCCGACAGCAATGAGAATTACCAGCTACTTAAAGATGCCGTTGAAAAGCTGTCGCTCAGTGATTCGGCGTTGCAATTTATGCCGGAAAACTCACCGGTACTGGGTTTTGGCGTACGCATCGGCTTTTTGGGGTTACTGCACATGGACATCGTGCGAGAGCGGCTGGAGCGGGAGTACGGCCTGGAACTGGTGGTCACCAACCCCTCGACTGATTATCAAATTACGCTAGTTACTGGCGAAGAACTCGACATCAAGAGCGCGGCTGATCTGCCTGACCCAGCAAAAATTCAAGAAATTCGCGAGCCGTGGATCACGGGTGAAATCATCGTACCGCAAGAATACGTTGGGCCGGTGATTCAGCTGGTGAGTGCCAAGCGTGGCTTGCAGAAGAATATCTCGTACGTTGAAGAGCGGGCGCTAATAGCGTTTGAAGCGCCGCTGGCTAATCTGCTGACGGATTTCTACGATCAACTCAAAAGCCTGACTAGCGGTTACGGCTCGTTCAACTACGAGCTGGCTGATTATCGAGCGGAAGACCTCGTGCGGCTGGACTTTTACGTAGCCGGCGAAATGGTCAGCGCCTTGAGTGTCATGGTGCATCGCAGCGAGGCGCAATTCCTGGGACGTGAGACAGTTCAGAAGCTTAAAGATGTCATTCCACGGCAGAATTTCCAGGTGGCGCTGCAGGCAGCTATTGGCGGCAAGTTCATCGCCCGTGAGGACATCAGCGCTTATCGCAAAGACGTCACCACTGGATTGTATGGCGGCGATGTGACGCGCAAGAAAAAGGTGCTGGCCAAGCAGGCCAAAGGCAAGAAACGATTGAAACGCTTTGGCAAAGTTGACATTCCGGCCGAAGCTTTTACCGTGATGCTGAAGCGCGATTAGCCGGTAGCAAACAGCTCATCAGCAAAATCCAGAACAGTACCTCGAGGGTGACGCTGGTGACGTTCGTCAGGTAGTAAAAAGCAATGAACAAAGCCGCGAAGCCAAGCACCCTCACTTCGCTGTCGGCTCTGAGACTTCGCCAGAGACCGAATACCGCGAAGCCTAGATAGGCGAGGCCGCCTAACCAACCGATTGCTAGCACGCGGTCAAGGAAAACATTGTGACTGCTATTGAAAAAGTACCCCTGAGCACACGTTTTCTGCAGCGCAGCTTGATCAAGCTTTGAACAAGTCAAGGCGTCCACCAAATTGCCAGGGCCATAACCCAGCAGCGGTTTTTGAAAACTGGAGCGCAGCGCGTCCTTTTGCAGCGATAAACGATAGGTAATGCTGGTCGAGGCATATGATACATTGCTAACCCGATCTGGTGTGAGGGGCACAAGCACGGCCAGCAAAATAGCCACCGCGACAACGGACATTGCCATGCGCCTGACGCGTTGCTTCGGGTATGCCACAAACTGCCAGACAAGCCCGATAATGATGACTAAAAATAGAGCTGCCCTGGTCTCGGTCAGCCAGAGGAGAGCTAGCAGCACAAATTGTCCAGCCAATAACTTAAATCGCCAGCTAGGATACGCCTTGAGCAGCCCAAGCCCGAGAATTATACCAACGCCCAAAAAACAGGCCATAATATCGGCTTGGGCAAAAAGCCCTGGATCGCGCAGCAAGGAGTGAAAACGCAGCAGACTGTAGGGTATCGACAGGAGCGCCAAAGCTAAAATGGCAGCATAGAGTATGATTTGCAGCTGCTTTAGTGGGGTTTTCCAGGCAATCAAGAGACCACAACCCGCACAAGCCAGTAATCCAAGTGCGCCTAAACGAATGTAGGGGGCTCCAAATAAGTCATAGCCAAGATGAGGATTCAAGACAGCGCTAAGCAGAGAGGTCAGGCCGAAAAGGATTAAGAAAATAAGTCCAGTCGTCGGCAGGCTACGCAGAATCTTAAATTTAAAGGTGAGCGTAACCCAGGCAAAAAAACCAGCAATGATGAGCAGAAAGCCCTGAAGATTAATGTTTTTGACGGCACCAAATGGTGTCAAAAAGGGTAAGCAGACTACAAGTAGCAGACTTATGTCGGAAGCTATATGTGCGAAGCGTTGCTTGCTGGCCGCCAAAGCAATTTAATTTACGCTTACGGGCGCCGTGCCGCCACCCTCGCTCTCGCTGCCACCACCAGGTGTTTTGGCAGGAGCTGTCGGCAACTTAATGAAGTTGGAAGTGCAGGCGCGGTTGACTGGTTTGCCCATCACAGACTGGTAATAAACATGGTCAATGGTGCTGGAGGCGTAGCCTACTCGGTATTGCTTCATGAGCTGCGACGTTGCATGGTGGGCAGCCAAAGTGACAGTGTGCTTGTTTACGCCAAGCGTTTTTGTTTTGCCGTTTTTGCCTGTGCCATAACTGACTAGGTAATTAGTGTATGTAAATTTGACTGACTTCTTGCCTTTGTTTGTTATGGTCAATCGCGGCTGTAACAGAGCGTTATGTTTCGGATTAACTGGTACACCGGTAATCGTGCATGAGACATGGACCGAGTTGCAGGAACTTATGCTACCACTAACTTGTCCGGATGCCGGGTATATAATTGGGCCGGAAACTGTGCCGGGGTTGCAGGGATCGGCGTGACTGGCCACCAAATAGGTGACGCCGGCAATCGCGAAGACAACCACGAACAACACCAGAAACATGTCGTGCGAGAAGCCGCGCATATTCAGCTTTTTGATCTTCATGCGCTTGGTCCTTTCAATATCCGGGTAGTCACTCACAGAGAGCTGTAGACGTACCCGACTATCCCTTCGTAGCCGTGGCCGTCAAGTTTTTTCATCTTTGGGAAGGGGCGTTTCAAGGATTTTTCCTTTTGATGCGGTTAGGGGGAGACAGAAGAGCTTTAAATCGGTAGGAGGCTTAGTCTTCGGCCTCGCCGCCACTGGAGCTGCTGCCTGAGCCGCCGCCGTCATTTTCACCACTGTCATTACCGTTGTCACATGGTCCGCTTTCACTGTCGCCACTACACTTTGTACTAGGTGACTTTGGCGAGTTACCCTTGACCCAGACGTGGAAGACGTTTTGAACGCTGAGAGAACTACCGACTGGGGTGTAGCCCGAGCGAATGATAGCGCCTGCTTCGGCCCCGTCAGAGGATACCGGCCGCAGTGTATTTGCAATCTGGCCACTAGCTGTCAGGCCGACTCGGTCGCCGGTGTAGTAGAAGCTTTTAACAGTAGGATTGAACAGCTGGTCGATGCCACGGGTTTGGTTCGCGCCTGAAGCCACGGATTTGCTGCTAACCCAAGCGACAGCGGTACCGGAGCTGCTCCAACCCGATCCTGCCAGTCCGTTAAGCAGCGCCAAGCTGTTACCGCTGAGACGAGCGGTCGTTGCATAGACATGATGCTTGGTCTTGGAATTGTAGAACTGGTACAACAGGACAGAGCCGGCAGGCACCTTGCTACGGGGAGCTTTAGCCTGGTACACGAAGCTGTGATCACCCTGGCGGCAATACCCAAGTGCAGCCATGGCCTTGTCATTGTAGGCGACGCTGTAAACGTGGTCACGCACGTAGGTGGAACCTGATTTCAGTTTGCGGTATTCATGCAGCGGGACTCTGACGGTCGATGCCGGCAGAGCAGGCCCATTGGGATGTATCGTACAGCCGCTCGGATTCTTAGAAGTAGCGGCCGGAGTCCTAACAGCGGAAGCAACGGTGCTCGGATCGGCGTGACTAATGACCACATAGCCCACGCCGGCAATGGCCACCAGCACGACTATCATGATCAGCACTATGTCGTGCGAGAAGCCTCGCATATTTAATTTTTTAACTTTCATTTTTGTTTTTACCCTTTCTTAAGGAGTTTTTAAGTCTATCTGAATAGTATCAAACGCTTATGCTTTGTCAAGCATTTTTCACATCTGTTGTGCAAAAGTGGCCGGCCATAAAGAGCGAGCTTTAAATATACAAACTTGCAGCGGGCTTATGGTTCAGCCTACAATAGTAAGGACCATAGTGCTATGACAAACAGTACCAACTCAGAAAAAAGAATCAATGAACGGCTCTTCGATGCACTGCTCACGCCGTCCTGGCTGAGCGGTTTAATAGCCATAGCTGCCGGCCTGGTGGTGACGATTGGCGTAGTGTTAGCCTTTAGTTTTAATACCAGCCAAATTCAGCAACAACTCGGTAACTTGCAGAATACCAGTAAACAATCAGTGTTGACCTTGCCAGGGCAGACACCGCCAGGGACGACGGCCAATTCGCTCCAAAACACCTGGCCACTATTAGCCTTTTGGGGTGTGGTGGGGCTGGTCGTGTACTTTATCGTGGAAACTATTGCCAAAGCCATCAGCAACGCGGCGGCGCTTCGCGAAGAGCTTTACTATGTGCACGCCAAACGCGACACCCTTATCAAAATGACCGTTGAATATCTTGTAATACGACTGATCATTGTCGCCTTCTGGCTAATATTTATTGACCTATTCCTAAAACGGATCATCCCCTACAGCATCACCGCTTCGCACGCGGCTGCTTCCGACCCTAAAAGCCTCAGCGCTTTTCTTTATATATTGTTGTCCTTCGTCATGATCGCCGGCAGCCTGCACCTGCACGCCATTTTCCTGCGACTCATCGCTCGCCGCCCGCGTGTGTTTTCAGCGACCATTCTTTAAATACAAATCAGCTATGACTTGTCACACCTGGCGAGTAAAGCCTCCAGGATTTGAGCGGTAACCTCAATACCTGGGCGGTTGCCGTCAATTCTGACCAGCAGGCCAGTGGGTTCGTAGTGTTCAATAACGGGCAGCGTCTTTTCGCGGAATTCTTTGAGGCGCGTCTCAAAAATCTCAGGGGCATCATCACGACGATTGCCGCGGTCTCCAAGCGAACGTTCCTCCTGGCTTTTAGCACGCCTACCACGGACGTCAGCCTCAGAAATTTCAAGGTAAAAAACAACTTTTAGGGGATGTCCGGAGCGCTCAGTTGCTGCAATGACACCATTTTCCTCACCGTGCCAGCGGCCTACCGAGCTGAGCACCAAGGGCTTGCCCTTGAACTCAGCTTGAGACAAATACGGCAGTACAATATCCAAATACTCGTCGGTCGGTATCAGCAATCCTTTTTTAAGTGCTTTTTGCGAGCGCTCGGGGATGACACTGTTACGCAAAATATCGCCGCCGCCAAGCAGCGGTGCACCAAACATATCGGCCAGAATTCGTCCTTGAGTATCCTTACCGGCAAATGGGCGCCCGAAAATATTAATTGAACCGGCCTTGAGCCAAGTCTTGATCCGGTTAATTTGTTCAACAGTTAACGAGTGGTGCATACGAAAAATTTATTATACCCTATAGCTTCCTTACATCCAGCGGCTAAGTTTACAATTTCCTCAAGACTTAGCACTCTTGACGCTAAACATGCCAGTGGCATGTTTTGTAGACTCGAGCAGAGTGCCAAACAATAAAACGGTAAAACTTGGCACTCTTGACGGCTGAGTGCTAAAAACGATATACTAAGCACCAAGAGAGTAGTAATTTGAAACAGTCCTGATTATGACACAGCGGCAGCAAACCATTCTAAATGCCATTGTTGAGCAGTATGCCGAGGTGGCCAGTCCGGTTGGCAGCATGCTTTTGGCAAAGTTATTCAATGTCAGCTCTGCCACTATCCGCGCGGAAATGGCTGAGCTGGAGCGCTTGGGCTACATTACCCAACCGCACACTAGCGCCGGCCGCGTGCCGACCGACAAAGGTTATCGGCACTATGTCAACAACTTAAATGAAAACGTACCAGAAACCTCAATCGAACGACGGGCCGAAAAAGCTTTGGCTGTACGCGTCCAAAATGCCGGCGCTCCGGAACGCATGATCCGCAATGCTGTTGACACTCTAGTAGAGCTGACGCACAACCTTGGCATAGCCACCATAGGCAACCAGCTGTACATGAGCGGCCTGTCCAACCTCTTCGGCCAGCCGGAGTTTATTAACGGCCTACAGGTTCAGCAAGTCGCGCAATTGCTCGATAATCTAGAACCCTGGCTGCGTGAAGCGGCACCCAACGAACCGCTCAGCGTCTATATCGGCCAGGAAAATCCCATCGGCCGAACTGCCGGTTGCTCGCTGATCATCAGCCGCTTCCGCAGCCCGTTCAGCGATCGCAGCTACATCGGCACCCTAGGCCCGACCCGCCAGAGTTATCGCGACGTCATGCTGCTGGTTTCGCGGGCTGGTAAAGAATTGGAGACGCTACTTTATGTCTGAGGCGATTGAATACGCAAAAGGCTTTGGCATCTCGGAAACTGAAAGGGCAGCCGTGGAAGCTATGATGAGCCGGTACCGGTTAGAGGCGCACGCAGTCGAGATAATGGAAAGCGCACCACGCGGTACCTTATACGATCAAGAAAACGACGATGACAAGCTTGGCTACACTATTGAATTACCTTGTGAAACGGAGAAGGAGCCAGGCTCTTTACTTGATGACGCCAAATGGGCCGGCCGTCTAGCCCTAAAAGCAGCTACTTCACTTGTCGAAATACCTACTCGGCTGATCAGCAAGCTCATTCCCGGCACTCTAGGAGAAAAAAATGCCCTCTAAGCACCCGAAAAAATCTGACACCAATAAACCTGACGCCGCACAAGCACAACAGCAAATCCAAGAGCTGACGCAAGCTCTGCAGCGCGAACGGGCCGACGCCATGAATCTGCGCCGACGGCACGATGAGGAGCTGGCAAATGTACGCAAAAGCCTCAAGGCTCACATCGTGCGCGATCTGCTGCCAGTTATCGACAACTTCGAACGGGCCCTCAAGCATGTGCCCCAAAACCTCAAAGACAATGAATACATGAAGGGCATTGAAGGCATTGTGAAGCAGTTCGAAAAAACCCTGGAACAGCTGGGCGTGCAGCGCATTAAAACTGTCGGCGAACCATTTGACCCGCATTACCACGAGGCGGTCAGCATGGAAGAAGGCCAGGACGGCGCCCACGAAGTCGTGAGCGAAGAACTGCAAGCCGGCTACACATTGGGCGATGAAGTCGTCCGTTACGCCATGGTCCGCGTCAAGATGCAAGGCTAGCAGAGTTCATTAGCGGCTTGACAATTCGCTGCCAGCCGCCAATAATCAACAGCAGTAGTTCCTAAAATCAAAAAGATACCCAAAATGAAAATCAAAAAACTCAATGCGCGCGGCTTTTCCCATGATGTCGTGCTGGTCGCATTTGTGGCCATTTTCTCCATTGCCGGTGTGACCTATCTGGTCGCCAGCCACGCCAACGGTAAAACGGCGACAACCGCTGCTAAACGTTGCGTGCAACAAACGTTCCGTCAG
>CAZHJG010000009.1:0-4907 GCA_964533425.1 uncultured Candidatus Saccharibacteria bacterium
TCAGGTTGGTGTACGATCACGGGATCCGGTTTACGGGACGCGCGCAATCGATTGGATTTATGGATGATCCCAATGTTCCGGTCGCCTCGGTGTTTATAGGTTTTCGTGAACCGCGGGTGGTGGCCGACATGGAATTAATTGATGAGGACGTTGAGAACGAATTATATTCGTCGGCAGCGCCGGCCGTAACAAGAATCATGGCCCCGATTCTGGCTATTCGAGCTTGTTCGGTGGAACTTCCAAAAGCCGCATAGCTGGACAGAAACAAGAATTGCTATACAATGTATAGTAATGATTCAAATTAGCGACGAAGATTTTCAACGATTGATTGACGAAGCACTCGGCGAGTTGCCTGGTGAGCATGTTAAAAACATCGCTAATGTGGCTATTCTGTACGAAGATGAACCCACGCCGCGACAGAGGGAGGAGCTGATGCTCAGGAACGACCAGACGTTGCTTGGGTTATACGAGGGCATTCCTTTGACACAGCGGCAGGGCATGACCAGGTTGCTGCCGGATAAGATTACGCTGTTCAAGGGGCCGCTCACCCGGCAAGCCGACACGCTGCCGGCGCTCAAAGAACAGATCAAGCACACGCTGTGGCACGAGATCGCGCATTACTATGGACTCGATCACCGGCGCATCCACGAACTTGAATAACCGCTGAAAAGAGCGGCTCGTCACTTTAAAAGTTGCCACCCGTTGTTTATACTGGGAGTAACGTGTAAGTGGAGTGTGTATGGAACGAACAACGGCCCGACGGGGGCAGGGTGACTTATGGGACAAAATCTGGCTCGATCGCCGAGGTCATGTAGTAATCTTCCAGATGCCGAATCTCTGGCTGATCGGCTGGGCGGTGCTGGACATCATCTCGATCTTTACGATGGGCACGATCAGCAATGTGTTCTGGTGGGCGGCGACGGGCGTACTGGCCATCTGGGCCACCTTGGAAATTACCAGAGGTGTGAATTATTTCCGCCGGGCTTTAGGCGTCGTTGTGCTAATCTTTGTTATACTATCGGCTTTTAAGGTTGGTTATTAAAAGATAGGATTTTAGGCATGCAGAAAGCCATATTTGCCGCCGGTTGCTTCTGGGGCGTGCAATTTTACTTTGATCAGGTGCCGGGAGTGACGAAAACCACGGTGGGGTACACCGGTGGGCACACCGAAAACCCGACGTATGAGCAGGTATGTCAACACACCACCGGACACGCCGAGGCGGTGCTGATTGAATTTGACCCCAAGCAAGTTAGCTATGAAATGCTAGTCCGGCAGTTTTTCCGTATGCACGATCCGACGCAGCTGAACCGGCAGGGCTGGGATGTCGGCGACAATTACCGCACGGCGATTTTCTATTTCGACGACGAACAGCGCCAGACCGTTGAGCAGGTTAAGCACGAAGTAGAGCCGAAGTTTGATAAGCCGATCGTGACTGAAATATCGGCCGCCGGTTCGTTCTACGAGGCCGAAGATTATCATCAGAAATATACTGAGCGCACGGGGCGGGGCATGTGCCATGTCGACTACGCGCCCATCATCAAGTAGACCTTAGAGCTTGAATCTCCGATCTCAGAATGGGCTGCAGCTTCCTAAGATCCAAGAACTAAGATCCAAGATCTAGTACACTGTACGCATGGCCGCCATCATTTTCGACTTCGACGGAACCATTGCCGACAGCTTTGAGTCGGTGGTGCAGGTATTTTATGAGCTGACGGGCCGGAAGGAGCGCTTGTCGCCAGAGGCGATTGAGCGGCTGCGCGGTATGTCGCTGCACGGCGCGGCTGAAGAGCTTGGCATCCGCCCCTGGAAAATGCCGTTTTTACTGATGCGCGGGCGGCGTCGGATGAGCAAGCTCGTCGGCACGCTCCAGGCTCACCCCGGTGTGCCGGAAGCCATTCGCAAACTGCACGCCGAAGGGCACCAGCTGTTTATTATGAGTTCTAACAGTGAGAAAAATATCGTCAGATTTTTGCGCGAGCATCACATGCGCAAAAATTTCGTGAACATTTACGGTAATGTTGGCTTGCTGAGCAAAGCCGGGGTGCTGCGAAAAATTCGCCGGCGCAATCGCCTGGGATCGGATAATTGCTGGTATATCGGGGACGAGGTGCGTGATATTGAGGGTGCCAAACTGGCCGGCATCAAGATAATGGCGGTCACCTGGGGCTTCAACACGGCAGAATTGTTGCAGCAACATCAGCCAACGGCGATGGTGAATACCCCGGCCGAGTTGTTGCAAGTGCTCGAGGTCGCCTGAAAGGCTTAAAAAATATTGAAGTTGCCGCGTGACGCGGCCGCGTTCGGGTACAATAGAAGCAATGGCATACACCAGGGAGAGATCATTACCGTATCAGCCAGGCCAAGCGGCGCCGTTTAAGGTTTCGCGTTCCAAGATCGAGCTGTTTATGCAGTGTCCACGCTGTTTTTGGCTCGATGCACGCCTGAAAATCACCCGTCCCAGCTCGCCGCCGTTTCAGATCAACAAAGCCATCGACGAGCTGTTTAAGAAAGAGTTTGACCGCTACCGGGCGGCTGGCGAACCGCATCCACTGATGGCCGATAATCAGATTAAAGCGGTGCCGTTCCAGCACGCTGATCTTGATAAGTGGCGGATGAACTTTACTGGGGTGGCGACTCTAGATGAGCCGACCAATTTGCACGTCTTCGGTGCGGTTGACGACGTGTGGGTCAATGACGACGGCGAGCTCATAGTGGTGGACTACAAAGCCACCGCCAAGGCCAGTGAAGTCTCGCTCGACGCGGCCTGGCAGATTAGCTACAAGCGGCAGATGGAAGTGTACCAGTGGCTGCTCCGTCAGAACGGTTTCAAAGTAAATGACACCGGGTATTTTGTGTATACGAACGGGCGCCTCGATCTTGACGGTTTCAATGACCGGGTCGAGTTCCGCACCAAAGTGATTCCGTACACCGGTGATGACGCCTGGGTCGCGCCGACGCTGAAGAAAATGAAAGCCTGCATGGACTCCGACGATATGCCGCCAGTCGGCGAAGCAGCCATGGGTGGCCCCTGCGAATTCTGCAGCTATGCCCGCAGCCGCACCGAACTCACACTGAAGGAGCTACAAAAAGGTCGGCCATGAATCCTGACAGCATAAGTTACACGCCCTTGGATGCCATGAATAACGCCTGGCTACCCACCCTTAAAAGTGTCTGGCGAGATCGATTTTGGCAGTTAGCTACTGCAGCTCTGATCGCTGCTGGTGGCCTGGCGTTCGTCACACATAGCAGCAATGTCATCATTTTTGCAGTTGTGCTGTATTTCTTCCTCTTCGGTTCGTACGTGAACCGCTACAAGAATAAAATATGGCAACAATTTGCTTTGGTAAATGGTTGGTCTGTCAGCGCGGATGACGCTGGCGAAGGGCTGGTGCCACCCAGTTTGCAATTCGGGCACAGTCAGAATAGCAGCCCGGTCATTACTGCTAACTTGGCTGGCCTGCAATGTGACCTCTTTGAGTTCGATACCACCACTGGGGGAGGCAGGTATAAGACAACACATTATTTTACCGTCGCTACCGCGCCTTTGCCAAAATCGATGCCACACATGGTATTGCGCGCTAAAAAAAGCCTGGATAGTGACATGCAAAATGATATGGATAACGGCGAAACGCTGCAGCTCGAAGGTGATTTTAACGATTATTTTAAGTTGCAAGTGGAAAAAGGGCAGGAGATCGATGTGCTGGCCATCATCACGCCGGACGTCATGCAGACGCTGGTTAATTACAACCAGGCAGAGGATCTTGAAATTTTAGGCAGCAGTCTTTACTTCATTATGCGCGATGACAAACGTGACTCCGAACAGATTAGACAGCTCATTCGTTCGATTATTGAACTGACCGCTCGGCTGCAGGAAAACGCCCGCTTGAGTGGCACAGCAGTCCCGGCGAATGCCGTTGATACGCCCATAGTCGCACCGACCTGACGTTCAAAACCCTAAAACAAGCGCCAATAGCTTAATTTTTTCTTAAATTCGCTGTACAAACTACACTTTTGCCGGGTAGAGTGGAAGCTTATAATGATTTCTGAATGAGGAAGGCGAATGGCACCGAATCCACCCGACATCACCAATAGGCAACTGCTAGATGAGTTTAGCAAAATGTTGACTAAGCAGTTTGATGCCCTGGTAGACGCTATTGCTGATATGTTTGCCTATCAGGCAGAACAGATGGCGACCAAAGATGATTTGAAAAATCATCCCACCAAAGAAGACCTTAGAGACATTACCACAAAGCTTGCTTCCAAAGATGACATCGCCAGACTGGAAGGCAAATTTGAGCGTATGCGTAAAGGGTTAGCGCAGGCCGCCAAACCAATTTAAGGTATCTGTTGGCGGCTCGTCAATTTCTGGCCTATAATAACTGGCATGCTAGACATTCAGTACATCCGTGATAATCCCGACCTGGTGGCTGAGAAGTCCAAACAGAAGGGTTATGCTGTTGATATAAAGCAGTTGCTGGGCTTTGACGAGGAGCGGCGGCAGCTCCTGCAAGAAGTTGAGGAGCTGCGGCGGCAGCGCAATGAATTGGCGGGGCAGACCAAGGGGCAGAAGCCGAGTGACGAGCAGGTGGCTAAGGGCAAAGAGCTTAAAGATAAGGTTGGTGATCTGGAGCATAAACTGGCCGCGATCGAACTGGAGTTCACTGACTTGCTCAAAAAGGTGCCGAATATGCCGCTGGATGACGTGCCGGTGGGTGCCAGCGAAGACGAAAACGTCGTCGCCAAAACGGTGGGCGAGTCCCCGAAGCTTGATTTTAAGCCCAAAACCCACGCCGAACTGGCTGAAGTCAAAGGCTGGCTGGACAAAGAGCGGGCGGCCAAGGTTACCGGAGCGCGGTTTGCATACCTTAAGGGCGATTTGGTCAGACTGCAGTTCGCGGTAGATCGGA
>CAZHJG010000009.1:4917-35027 GCA_964533425.1 uncultured Candidatus Saccharibacteria bacterium
CCAGTACATCACCAGGACCTTCACTCTTTCCCTACCACGACGCTCTTCCGATCTCGACACGTTGGCTGACGAAACGCTGATTAAAAAGCTGATCGACGATAACAAATTGCAGTTGAAGCCAACGGCGTTCGTGCCGGTCTTACCGCCAGTGATGATCCGTGAAACGATCTTCGATCAAATGGACCGCCTGGAACCGCGCGAAGACCGCTATCATTTGGATGGTGAGGATGATAATTTGTGGCTGATCGGTAGCGCTGAACACACGCTGGGCAGCATGTACGCCGACGAAATTTTGCCTGTCGACCAACTGCCGCAGCGCTACATTGGGTATTCGACCAGCTTTCGCCAGGAAGCCGGCACGTACGGGAAGGATTCAGAAGGTATTTTTCGGGTGCACCAGTTCGACAAGCTGGAAATGGAAGTCTTCAGCACGGCCGAAACCGGACGGGACGAGCACCTGCTATTGGTAGCCATCCAGGAGTATCTAATGCAGCACCTCGGCATTCCGTATCAAGTACTACTGAAGTGCACGGCGGACATTGGCAAGCCCAACGCTCGCGGTGTTGACATCGAGGCCTGGTTGCCAGGGCAGGCCAAGTACCGCGAAACGCACACCGCCGATTTCATGACCGATTATCAGGCCCGACGCCTGAAAACCCGGGTTAAATCGGACGATGGCGCGGTCCAGCTGGTACATACTAATGACGCCACGGCCTTCGCACTCGGTCGAACGCTGATCGCCATCCTTGAAAACTATCAGACCAAAGAAGGGAATGTAAAAATTCCCAAAGTTCTGCAGCCCTACATGGGTGGCCATGCCGAAATCTAAACATGAATAATTATGTCATCCTGAACTTGTTTCAGGATCCATACGGCATCAATGTTCGCGTAGATCCTGAAACAAGTTCAAGATGACGGAGCCAACGTGCTACATGGCCTTGGTAATGAACGCTTGCCTAGACTGGGCTTTATCTGACAAAAACTGGATTCCGGCAAGGCCCGCTTGCTTGCGGAGCGTATAATAAAAGTACGGTAACAGTTAACAAAGAGGAGGACCTGATGTTTCAAAAATTTGAGATCCGAGGCGTCCACGTAACCGTTAATGACTCGCTTCACAAGTACGTGACCAAAAAGATCGGTGGGCTCGATCGCTACCTTTCCCGCCACGCCCGTAACAGCGCGCATGCCGAAGTGCATCTCAAGGAACTCAAAGTCAAGGACAACAACCGGCATGCCTGCGAAGTGACCATACGTTTGCCAAGGGAGACCATTGTAGTGAAAGAAAAAGCTTTGAATATGTTCGCCGCCGTGGACATCGTTGAAGCCAAACTCAAGCAACAACTGCAGAAGTACAAAGACCTGCACGGCAGCGGCAAAGCCCACCGGCAACTATTCGCCCGTTTCCGCCGCAGCGAAGCTTAGTCGTTAAAGGGGTTTTCGATAAGCTGGGCGAGCTGAAGCTTACTCAGTACATCGGTTAGCTGTGGACGGTCAGCCGGCTGTGCTACATAGTGCTCTCTTAATACTTGTGAGAGATTCTCAAATGCGGGGCTACCGGGCTTTTCTTCATGGAGCGCAGAAAGCTCAGTGGTGGCGTGCTTGAATATGGCATTGTATTCGGGGCGCCCGGTGCTTTTGCCAAAGAAGCCGTGTAGGACTATGTTGCTATCGAAGGGCCTGCCTAAAAACGGATTGATTTCACCATCACGCATGGCCGGCAGCCAGGTATAGTCGGCTGCCACTAGGCAGGGCGTAATGAATATTGCGTTTCTTTGGGCTGCAATTGCATCCTCGAACAGATACTTTTTAAAGCGTGTGTGGAAGCGTCTCATCTCTTCATCGACCTTTTTCTGAGCAAGTGAATGCTCTTCGTACCGCTCTTTCAGGTGAAGTTTAGGGTTAGAGCGGATTTTATATGCCGCAGCTTGGGCAGGTGCGAGCGCCACTTCCACTACTTCCGGGGTAAACATATCTTTGTAGTGCATGGCAATGAAACCTAGTAATGATTTTTGACATCGAGTATCGCCACGAGAGAAGCGGAAGGAATTAACCATAATACTGACCACGTCACGGGATTCGTACATTGAAGCCGGCTGGGATGGCGAAAACTCAGTAACTGACATAAAAGTATTTTACAATTTTAGTCTGATTAAGTCAATGCTAGCTCTCGAGGTCAAAAGAGGCTATAATTATCAATCAATAAGGTTCTCATTCTGGTAACCGGGAGATAAAACGGACTAATGAATATTGTCTTGAAGAAAATTCTGGGTGATCCGCAGGCCAAGACGGTCAAACGGCTGCGGAAGCGTGTTAAGGCTGTTAGCGCGCTGAGCGAAAAGTATAAAGCGATGAGCGATAAGCAGCTCAAAGAACAAACCGACGTCCTTAAAAAGCGGTTGAAAAAGGAATCACTCGACGCCATTCTGCCGGACGCCTTTGCCGTGGTGCGCGAAGCCGCCACCCGAACGCTCGGACAGCGGCACTTTGATGTGCAGCTGATCGGCGGCATGGTGCTACACGAAGGCAACGTCGCCGAAATGAAGACCGGTGAAGGTAAGACGCTGGTGGCCACGCTGCCGGTGTATTTGAACGCTTTGACGGAGAAGGGTGTGCATGTGGTGACCGTCAACGATTACCTGGCGCAACGCGACGCCGGCTGGATGGGCCAGGTGTATAACTTCTTGGGCATGCAGGCCGCCGTGATCATTGCCGATCATAGCTTCGTCTGGGATCCGGAGTTCGAAAACGAGGATCACGAGGACGAACGTTTCCAACACCTCAGGCCGGCCAGTCGTCAGGAGGCGTACAACGCCGATATCACGTACGGCACCAATAACGAGTACGGCTTTGACTACTTGCGCGACAACATGGTGCGCGAAGAAGATCAGCTGCGCCAACGTGACCTACACTACGCCATCGTCGACGAAGTGGACTCCATCCTGATCGACGAAGCCCGTACGCCGCTGATCATCAGCGCTCCAAGCGTCACCAGCGGCACGGCCTACGCTCAGTTCGCCAAAGTCGTGCGCCAGCTCGTTAAAGAAAAGCATTTCGAAACGGATGAGAAGCGTAAAACCGTCATTCTGACCGACGCCGGCGTTGAAAAAGTGCAGAAAATATTGGGTATCGACAATCTGTACGGCTCAGAAAATATCCGGACGATTTATCACTTGCAGCAGGCACTCCGGGCGCATGCGCTGTTCCATCGTGATAAAGATTACGTGGTGACGCACGACGGGGAAGTCGTCATCGTTGACGAATTCACTGGCCGGTTGCTGGCTGGCCGCCGTTACAACGAAGGATTGCACCAGGCCATTGAAGCCAAAGAAGGTGTCGAGGTGCAGCAGGAAAGCATGACGCTGGCGACCATCTCCTTCCAAAACTATTTCCGATTGTACGAGAAACTGGCCGGCATGACCGGTACGGCGATAACTGAAGCCGAAGAATTCCATCAGATTTACAAGCTGGATGTCGTGGAAGTGCCGTCGAATCGGGCGTTGGCGCGCATCGACCGTTCCGATCGTATTTATCGAACCGAGAAAGCCAAGTTTAAAGCCATCGTGCGCGAAGTTAAAACGCTGCACACCAAGGGTCAGCCGGTGCTGATTGGCACGGTTTCCATCGAGAAAAACGAAGCCCTCGGCGCCATGCTCAACAAAGCCAACGTCCCGCACCAGGTTTTGAACGCCAAAAACAACGAACGAGAAGCTAAAATCGTTGCCCAAGCCGGCGAAAAGGGCGCTGTGACGCTGGCCACTAACATCGCTGGCCGCGGCACCGACATCGTACTGGGCGAAGGCATGAAGGAGCTAGGCGGTCTGTTTGTGCTGGGCTCTGAAAGGCACGAATCGCGCCGCATCGATAACCAGCTGCGCGGCCGTTCCGGACGTCAGGGTGATCCAGGCGTGACCCAGTTCTTTGTCAGCACTGAAGATGACCTGATGCGCATCTTCGGTGGCGATCGGATTAGCAACATCATGGGCCGCTTGAACGTCGACGATGACACGCCCATCGAAAATCGCATCATCAGCCGCTCGCTGGAAGGGGCGCAAAAGAAGGTGGAAGGCTACCACTTTGACCAGCGTAAAAGCGTGGTCCAGTACGACGACGTCATGAACCGCCACCGCAAAGCGATTTACGCTATGCGCCGCGAAATTTTGCGGTCCCAAGACATCAGCAAGCGCGTCAGGATTCTGGTGGGAGAAGAAGCCCACGAATTGGCCACATCACCGCTCGTCACCACCGACCAGTTTGAAGATTTGCTCAGAGAGACCTTTCCATTTGACGAGCACACTTTGGACAGGCTGTTCGACACCGACGCCAGTAAATTCGAAAAGGTACTGACCACAGAGGCCAACGAGCTCTACAGCGCCCGCGAGACGGCCTTCACCAAAGACATCATGCGGAAAGTGGAGCGCGACATTTACCTGCAAGTGCTCGACAACCTCTGGATGCAACACCTGGAGAATATGGATCACTTGCGCGAAGGCATCCATTGGATGAGTGTCGGTCAGCAGGATCCGTTGGTCGAATATCGCCGCCGCGGCCAATTACTGTTCGATGACATGCAGAACACGCTGCGTCACGAAGTAATCCGCACGTTGTTCCACGCTCAACCGATCACGCAGGAGGAGCTCGACCGGGCGATTGACACTGATTTGACGCGGGCGGCTCAGGGTTCGGTGGACAATGCCAGCGCTATCCTCACTGGTCAAAGTGAATTTGAAGAGAAAGACTTTACCGAGAAGCGGACGGCTCAAACTGCCAAGAAGAAACAGACTGGCGCCCGCAAAAAAGCCCGCAAGACTGAACGCAAGCGCAAGACAGCTGCTAAACGGAGGAAGAAATAGATCTTAGATCTTAGTCCTTGGACCTTAGAGCGGCCCTAAGGACTAAGGATTAAGATCCAAGATCTGAGTTATGAAGCATACGGTCACCGAGATAAAGCTCAAGAACGGCGCCAAAGGCCTGCTCGTGCATATCCCCGATGCTTCAGTCATGACTTTCGATATTAACTTTCGGGCGGGCGAGTACCTGGTCGACGCCGAAAAGTGGGAAGTGCCACACCTTATGGAGCACGTGCTGCTCGGGGCCAACGAATTGCTGCCCAAAGCCCGGGACTTTCAGGCTGAACTGGAAAAAAATGGCGCCTACAGCAATGCGACGACGGGCGTGTACGACATAACGTACGAGGCGGAGTGCGCCGACTTTGAGTGGGACCGGGTACTGGGCCTGCTGCTGGTGGCCATCGCCAAGCCGTTATTTTTGGACGAGGAGTTCGAGGCGGAGTATGGCAATGTGCAGGAAGAGATGGCGGCCCGCAGCAATAATCATTTCCGACGTTTAAGTCTGGAAATGCGTCAAGCGCTCGGCCTGATTGCCAAAACCGATGCCGAGCGGCTGGAGCTGATGCAGAATGTTACCGTCGACGACGTCCGCAAGCATTATCTGCGGACGCACCATGCCCCGAATATGCGTTTTGTGATTGCCGGCAAGTTGACGCCTGGCCGCAAGGATGCCATTCAAACGCTGCTCGAAACCATCGATTTGCCAGGCAATGGCCGCCGTTTCGCCTTGCCGACTGAACGGCCGAGGCATCTGCGCCAACCGGTCTATGTGACGAATGACACCGTCGAAAATCTGTACTTTTACATCGACACCTTTGCCCGCCGCCGCCTGGATGACCCAGAGACCGATGCGTTAAATCTGGTGAACACTATGTTGACCGAAACGCTGTATTCAAAAATTCTCGGCACCGCCCGCGAGCGGGGCCTGGTCTATGGCATGAACTCCGGCCTCAGTCAAACCAAGGACGCCAGCAACTGGTGGTTCGGCGCCCAAGTGTCCGACAAGAACGCGCCAGCGCTGCTGCGCATTATTGTCGAGGAGCTTAGCAAGGTGCAGTATGGGCAATTATCAAATGAGGAAATCGAAGCCACTAAGCAGTACGCCCTCGGCCGCTTCCAGCGCAGTGCGCAGACGGTCGGTGGCACGGCGGCCGGGTACGCTGGACGCTACTTTTTTGACGAGGTAATCGACGACTACTATCGGGTGCCAGAGCGGATTAACGCCGTGACCAAGGAGTCTATTATTTTGGTAGCGAACGCCATGTTTACCGAGAAAGTCTGGGGCCTGGGTGTGCTGGGCAACTGCGGCGAAGCCTTTGTCGGCCAGTTGCAGGACCAGTTGGCTACACTGTGGCAAGGCCCAGCCGTCCCGCTTAGCAAAAAAGTTGCGCCCGAGCGCGTCATCTGAAAAAGCGCTCAGACTTGCTATACTTCAGATATGAATGACGAGCGGAAAAGAGCTGATGAGCTGAAGCAGGAGATCGATGGGGCCGCGCAGCGCTTGAAAATTGCCGAGCTCAAAGCTCAGCTTGATGATTTGCAGACCCAAAGCCAACAATCCAGCTTTTGGGATGATTCAACGCGAGCACAAGATGTTATGAAGCAGCTTGCCAAGCTAGAGACCAGAGTGCGACCGTGGTTGGATTTGCAAAAGGCAATAAACGACGCCGGTGAACTCTTGGCGATGGAAGATGAGAGTCTGAGCGGCGAACTGGGTCAGCAGCTGACGTCGATTGAGAAGAATTTTAGCGAGCTGAAAGAGGAATTGAAGTTCAGTGGACCATATGATGATCACAATGCGATAGTGAGTATCTATGCCGGTGCGGGCGGTACCGACGCACAGGACTGGACACAAATGTTGCTCAGAATGTACAGCCGGTTTTTCGAAAATAACAGATGGAAGGTGAGTGTTGTAGACGAATCGCCCGGCGAAGAAGCCGGTCTCAAAAGCGTGACATTGGAGGTCGAAGGCCCGTTCGCGTACGGCAAATTGAAGGGTGAACACGGCGTGCACCGACTCGTTCGCTTGAGTCCGTTCAACGCTGACAACCTTCGCCAGACCAGTTTTGCCAAAGTCGAAGTTATGCCGAAGATCGATCGGCCTGATGACCTGGTGATTGACGATAAAGACCTGAAAGTTGACGTCTACCGCAGCGGCGGCCATGGCGGCCAAAGCGTGAACACTACCGATTCCGCTGTCCGGGTGACGCATCTGCCAACCGGCATCACTGTTGCCATCCAAAACGAGCGCTCCCAACTGCAAAACAAAGAAACCGCCATGACCATCCTGCGCTCGCGCTTGGCCGGGCTCCAGCTTGAGCAGCACGCCGAAAAGCTCGAGCAACTCAAAGGCCCCAACCAATCAGCCGAGTGGGGCAACCAAATCCGCAGTTACGTTCTACACCCCTACAAACAGGTCAAAGACCTTCGTACCCGCTACGAAACCTCCGATCCGGAGGCTGTCCTGGACGGTAATCTTGACGAACTAATCAACGCTTACCTGGAATACGAGATAGGTTCTACTCCTTAACTTTTCCTTAAATATTGCAAGATTTCTTAACTTACTCTTCGATAGCCGGTGATAAACTTTCTGAAGAGGTATAAAACATGAGCACTTCAGAACAAGCTACGGGTTAGGACTTACCCCCGAGTTATTAAGTTGATGCTATAATAGTGCTAATGATTCTGCTCGACCGGGTAACAAAAACCTATAGTCGTACTGCTGGGCCCGCTTTAGACCGTGTCTCGCTACACGTTGAACCGAAAGAGTTCGTGATTGTGGTGGGGCAGAGCGGTGCCGGTAAAACGACGTTGCTCAGGTTACTGACGCGTGAGGAGCGGCCGACCAGCGGCAAGATTATCGTTGGCGGCATTGATTATGACAAGCTGAAAGACAAAGACATTCCTCTGCTGCGGCGCAAGATCGGTGTCGTCTTCCAGGACTTTAAACTGCTGCCGAATAAGAATGTGTTTGAGAATGTAGCCTTCGCGCTGGAGATTGTTGGTATCAGCAATCACGAGATTAAACACACCGTGCCCAAAGTGCTGGACATCGTGAACCTAAAGGGTAAAGAAAAGCGTATGCCGCGTGAACTATCCGGCGGTGAACGGCAGCGGGTGGCCATCGCTCGGGCCATTGTGCGTCAGCCACGCATCCTGATCGCCGACGAACCCACGGGCAACTTGGACCCCAAGCACGCCTGGGACGTCATTCGGGTTTTGGAGAAGATTAACCGCTACGGCACGACCGTGCTGCTGACCACGCACAACCAGAATATTGTTGATAAGTTAAAGCGGCGCGTCGTGACCATCCAGGGCGGCAAAGTCGCAAGCGACCGTGCGCACGCTTCGTATAAAGTTTAATCATCGCCTATGAAATCACACCGACTCATCACGCTTTGGCGCATCATTCACACCGGCATCATTAACTTCATGCGCAACATTTCGTTGGCCGTGGCCGCTATGGCGGTGATGGTGGTGACGCTGACCATCGTGCTATTTTCGATCATCACGAACGGTACGTTTGAGAACACCATCGCGCAGATTACCAGCAAGATCGACGTGTCGGTCTATCTGCAGGACAGCACCACCGACGCCCAAGCCAAACAACTCGTGGCGGGGCTGAAGCAGCGGCCTGAAGTTCAAAAAGTCCAGTATTTAAATAAACAGCAGGCGCTGCAGAGTTACATCAGCCAGAACAAGAACAACCCTGATCTGGTGACGGCCGCCACCGAGTCGGGCAACCCAATCCCGGCGACTATTCTGGTCTACCCAAAAGACCTCAACAAGATCCAGTCCATCAAAAACTTCCTCGACCAGCCAGCCTATCACAAGCTGCAAACGTCCGATTCGCCGTCATATAATGGCGATCGCAAGGAGGCCATCGACAACATTACGCACGCCACCAACATCCTGCGCAAAATCGGCGTCGTCACGGTGATCGTCTTTGCCGTCATCTGTGCATTGATCATTTTCAACACCATCCAGATGGCCATCTTCAATCGGCGCGACGAAATCACCATCATGCGCTTGCTCGGTGCCAGCACCTGGTACATTCGCGGGCCGTTTGTGGTGGAAAGTGCCATTTACGGCATTCTGAGCGCCGTTTTCTCGATCCTGATTATTAACTCCGCCTTTCTGGCGTCATCCAATGCGCTGCAGGCCAGTTCACTCGGTCTGTTGGACATTAATTATGCCAATCAATACTTCGACGAACACTTCTGGTTGTTTTTGACTCTGCAAATTGCTATTGGTATAATTATCGGGACCGTCTCATCAGTTATTGCGACCCGACGGTATCTCAAATTTAAGACGAAATAGAAACCGAAGCAGTCCAATTCATTTAGTTAATGTAATATTTTGCGCTTAATTTTTGGAGCGCGGGGAGAGGGTGACAGACTTGCATAAAGGTGGTAGACTAAGAACTAGCATAAGCAAAAACAAAACTATGCCAAAACCAAAGTCGTTCAAGAATCAGTTTTACCGTTTGCGCGTTCTGGCGCTGGTTTTGTCGCTGGCCTGCGTTATTGGCGCCGGTATGGTAGCGCACGCTGATCAGTTTGATGAAAAGATCAACGCCCTCAATTCTCAAAACTCTAGTATCCAAGGGTTGGTGAATGGCCTGGAGTCGCAGGCAGGCAGCTATCAGGCGACCATCGATCAATTACAGAGCCAGATTAACGCCCTCGAATCACAGATTTCCGCTAACGAAGCCCAGCAGGCAGCGCTACAGCAGCAGATCACCGATGCCCAGAATAAGATTACCGAACAAAAGAAGCTGCTCGGTGAAGTTATTAAAGCCATGTACGTCGACGGCCAAATGAGTACCATCGAGGAGCTGGCGACTAGCAAGAACTTGAGCGACTACGTCGACCAAGAAGAGAACCGTACCTCCGTGCAGAACAAGATCGATGATCTGATCAAACAGATCGCCGCTCTGCAAATCCAGCTGCAGCAGCAAAAGCAACAGCTTGACGAACTGGTGGCTAACGAAAAGCAGCAGAACGATCAGTTGGCCAGCACCCAGTCGCAACAGCAGGGTCTGTTGAATTTGAATGAGTCTCAGCAGGCCGATTACAACTCCCAGATCAATGCTAACTCAGGTCAGATCGCTGAGCTTCGGCGTGAGCAGATCGCCGCCAACGCCCGCTTTATCGGTGGCGCCGGCAGCGGCCCGGCCTGTGGTGGTGGGTATCCGGCCAAATGGTGCGAAATCCCGCAGGATTCAGTTATCGATAACTGGGGTATGTACAACCGCGAGTGCGTTAGCTACACCGCCTTCCGGGTGGCGGCCTCCGGACGCTACATGCCGAACTGGGGTGGCGTGGGCAATGCCAACCAGTGGGTCGGTGACGCCCAAGCCGCTGGCATACCGGTGGATCACAACCCGCGCGCCGGTGATGTGGCCATCAGTTTGGCCGGCGCCTTTGGTCATGCTATGTATGTCGAAAGCGTGAACGGCAACGGTACCATTAACATCAGCCAGTACAATGCCGCGCTTGACGGCCGCTATTCCACGAACACCATCAGCCCCTCGGGCCTCTACTTCCTCCACTTCTAACGATTTCTGGTCAAAGTACTATGACACGTAGGTCATCCCAGCGCAGGCTGGGATCCAATCAATCAAGCAATTCCTTTGAAAGATCTTTCCATCCTGGATTATGTTTGTTAATCAGCCTCAGCTTCCAGAGACGTTTCCAGGCTTTCATATTCTTCTCACGCCTGATTGCTTCTTCCGGGTCGTCGTAGGCTTCATAGTAGACAAGCTGATTAACACCATACTTCTGGGTAAAACTTGGTCGCACCTTGGACTTGTGCTCGTCACTTCGTCGCGCAAGGTTATTTGTTACGCCAATATATAAAGTGCCGTTTATTTGACTAGCTAAAATATAGACGTACCGCTGACGCATTGCAGCGAGTATATGGTATCGGACTTAATTAATCCTTAACAATTAGATAAGCACAACAGATCTCTTTACTGATTGGATCCCAGCCTGCGCTGGGATGACCAGAGCGGAAAGGCGCCGAATCGAGATGTCCATCAGGCTCTGGTATAATTAAGCTAATGGTATTAAAACGCAAAGAGGGGAGTGCTGGGTTTGTGGCGCTGCGTGGCAGGCCGTGGCCCAAGCGGGCTATCGGCCTACTGGTGGTGCTGGTTGTCTTTGTGTTTGGTGTAATGATTGGCGACGGGCGGATACCGCTGCCGGACATTGGTGGCATTGACGAGTCGGCGGCGGTGAAGGTCACTAATCAAGTCAACTATTCCAGCGTCAACGAAGTCATCAAGTCGCTGAAGGATAACTACGATGGCACGCTTACCAACCAGCAGCTGATCGACGGGCTGAAGCATGGGGTGGCGGCGGCGCCCAAGGACCCATACACGGTGTATTTCACGGCTGCTGAGGCCAAGAGTTTCAACGATGAGCTTAACAATGCCTTCAGTGGCATCGGCGCCGAACTGGGGCAGGACAGCGACGGCAACCTACAGATCATCGCCCCCATAGCCGGCACTCCAGCGGCCCAGGCCGGGCTGAAAGCCCAGGACCTAATAGCCAGCATCAACGGCACGACCACCTCTGGCATGAGCGTCGACGACGCGGTGTCGAAAATCCGCGGCAAAGCCGGCACCAAAGTCACTCTGCAAGTAGTACGCGACAAATCACAAGCCTTAACCTTCACCATCACCCGCCAGAACATTACGGTGCCCAGCACGACCACCAAGACGCTGCCGGGCAACATCGGTTACATGCAAATCAGTACCTTTGCCGATGACACCGCCGACCTCACCCAAAAGGCCGCCGACCAGTTCGCCAGCGCTCATGTCAAAGGCATTATTCTGGACCTGCGCAACAACCCAGGGGGTCTGCTAACCGCCGCCGAACATCTATCGAGCCTGTGGCTGCCGCAGGGTAAAACCATTTTGCAGGAGAAGCGCGGCACCCAGGTTATCGAGACCGACCGCGCCACCGGGGGCGACGAGTTCCACGGTATTCCGACGGTAGTTTTGATAAATGCCGGCAGCGCCTCGGCCTCCGAAATCACCGCCGGTGCACTCCACGACAATAACGCCGCCTACTTAATCGGCGAGAAGAGCTACGGCAAAGGCGTCGTTCAGCAGTTGATTAACTTCGGTGACGGCTCCCAGCTCAAAGTCACCGTGGCCAGCTGGTATCGCCCGGATGGCCAGAACATCAACCACAAGGGCGTTACTCCCGATAAAACCGTCAAACAACCATCCACCGCCACCTCCGACAACGACCCGCAGCTGCAAGCTGCGGAAGCTTACCTCGCACAGCATTGATTTACGGGTAGCCCCGATAGTTACGAAACTCTAATTTCACTCACAGAGCTTCGCATATGTTGGCTACTTGAGAATGCGCTCACGATCTTCCTCTATAAATCCCCATATATTTCCGATTGCTTGTGCGATAAACGACGTTGTCTCCTTTTCTATTTTCTCCTTTTCTAGTGTATTTTTTATCCTAAGCTCAATAGCGAAGAGATCGCTCGAAAGCCTAGGTAACCCCATTGACTTAGCATCTTCTCTTAATCTTTGTAATTGCTGAACAAGCTCTTGGCTAAAGGTTTCATTTACGGAAGCTTTATCAATTTCAAGCAAAAAGGGCTGTAGGTCTCTGTACAACGGTACGCGCATTGCTACCTTCTGAGATCTTCTGACTTCGGACCGAACTGAAAGAAAAGATGAGTAGAGATTACTAGAGCTAGTAGTGCAAAAATTGTGTTGGCATCCTCGTGGGTAAAACTCATGCTCAAATTTAATCACACCTTGATCAGAGTTGCTAAGCGTGTCAGCAAAGGAGAGGAAAAGTTGACACTGAAACGTTAATACCCTTGCCAACAGGGAAGTAATAGGGTAGCATTAGAGCAATAAAGCGAGGTTTATTAGGGCGTGGCGAAAAACGCGACCAAGTATGTGTTTGTGACAGGTGGGGTGCTTTCCGGACTAGGGAAGGGTATCACGGCCGCCTCGATTGGCAACCTCCTCAAAGCCCGCGGGCTCAAAGTTAACCTCCAAAAGTGTGATCCGTATCTTAATGTTGACGCTGGGCTATTAAATCCCCGTGAGCACGGCGAGTGCTTTGTGACCAAGGATGGTGCTGAGACTGACCTGGACCTTGGGCACTACGAACGTTTTGTGGACGAGGAAATGACCAGCTCCAGCTCACTGATGAGTGGCCGGGTGCTGCTTAAGCTGATTCAGGACGAACGGGCCGGCAAGTTCGAGGGTGATGACGTGCAAATTATCCCACACCTCACCGGCGCCATCCAGGACTGGATTATCAAAGCGGGTGAGAAGGCCGATGTGCACATTGTGGAAATCGGCGGTACCGTCGGTGACTACGAGTCGTTGTCCTTCATTGAAGCCATCCGCGAACTCGGCATCCGGGTCGGGTTGGAAAACTGTGCCTATGTGCACGTGGTGTACCTGCCGTATCTGAACGCCAGCAATGAGACCAAGACCAAGCCCGCCCAGAACTCGGTGCGTGAACTGCGTGGCCTTGGGATTGCACCGGACATTCTGGTGGGTCGCAGTGAGCAACCGGCCAGCGAGGCGGCCATCAAGAAGCTCAGCCTGTTCAGCGGTGTGCCCGTCGATGCTATCGCCTCACTACCCAACGCCCGCAGCATTTATGAAGTGCCGTTGACGCTGGAAGATACCGGCATTGGCAATGTAGTCGTGGAACGGCTGGGCCTGAAAGCCAAGAAGCCGGATCTCAAGAACTGGCGCAAGGTGGTAGAGCAGGCAACTGCCGATCATAAACGCATTGTCAAAGTTGGCTTTTTGGCCAAGTACACCGACAATACCGATACCTACATGTCCGTCTTCGAAGCCCTGAAAGCCGCGGCCTGGCACAATGACTGCAAGGTGGACATTGCCTGGGTGGACGCTGCTGAATTTGATGCGCCCAAAGCGGATATCAGTAATGCTTTGCGTGAATATGACGGCATTGTGGTACCTGGCGGCTTCGGTCAACGGGGGCTGGAAGGCAAAATCAAAGCCGCGCAGTTCGCGCTCAAGGAGAAGGTGCCATATCTGGGCTTGTGCCTGGGCCTACAAATGGCTGTCATCGCCGCGGCCCGCAACGCCGGCTTGGTCAAAGCCACCACGTTTGAACTGGATGCCGGCAGCCCTGATCTGGTCATCAACACCATGCAAGACCAGAAGGACAAGCACATGACTGGCGGCACTATGCGACTCGGCAACTACGACTGCAAACTCGAAAAGGGCAGTCTGGCGGCCAAAGTGTATGGCAAAACCGATGTTGTCGAGCGCCACCGCCACCGCGGCGAGTGCAATAACAAGTATCGTGATCAGTATACGTCGTGGGGCGTTCGGGCCAGTGGTATCAACCCGGAGAATAATTTGGTCGAAGTTATTGAGGGTGTTGATCATCCGTTTTTGCTGGCTAGTCAGTATCATCCGGAGTTTAAGAGCCGACCAAATCGCCCGCATCCCATGTTTGATGGGTTTATCAAAGCGCTGCTCAAATAATTTCAATTTGCACTCTATCGCCCAAGTTCGGACTCTCACTCCCCGTCATCCTGAACCGGAGCGCCAGCGGAGCCCTGAACTCGTTTCAGGGTCTTGTCCACCCTACTCTAGACCTCCACCCTCTTGTCATCCTGAATTCATTTCAGGATCCATACCATATGCTCAGTGGCTCAATGGCCACACTCCACTGATTGGATTCCAGCCTGCGCTGGAATGACTAGGGAAGGCTGGAATGACTAGGGAAGAAGAGAGTTTGAAGTAGGGGAGGTGGGCTCCTGAAACGAGTTCAGGATGATGCTAGGGCGGAGATTTTAGGCGTGGGAGTTTTTGGATTTGAAACTGAACGAAAATTGCAAAATTCTCTCCTATCGGGTACCATAAGCATCATGGAACCTGTGCAGGAAGATAAGCCTGTTACCGAAGTGGCTGCGCCAAGTGCTTCAGGGCACCCGAAGCGTATTTTGCTCGTCGAGGACGACGATGGCCTGGCCAGTGTATATGTAACGCGGCTGCAGGCCGAGGGCTTTGACATTCGCCGCGTGGCCAACGGCGAAGACGCTTTGGCGACGGCCATGACGTATAAGCCTGATTTGGTGCTACTCGATGTTATGATGCCCAAAGTCAGTGGTTTCGACGTGCTCGACATTTTGCGCAATACACCCGAAACCGCCAATCTGAAAATTATCATGCTAACGGCCCTCAGCCAGCAAAGCGACAAAGAACGTGCCGAAGCTCTCGGCGTCGACGACTACCTCGTCAAATCTCAAGTAGTCATCGCCGACGTGGTCGACCACATCCGCAAGCACCTCGGCAACTAGCGAATAGTTACTTGACTAATAAGACTTATTTGACGGTGACTTCAGTTCGAGCGACTGAGCGGCCGCTGAAGAGGCGGACTTTGCGCTTCTGGTAGGAGACGACGCCGTCGCGAGCGGCGTGGATGGTGAAGTTGCGGCTCATCTTGGTGCCAACACCGGGACGCTTAGTCATGCCAACTTGACGGACGATAACCTGACCGGTTTTGACCTTTTCGCCACCAAATAGCTTAACGCCGAGGCGTTGACCTGGGCTGTCGTGAACATTTTTGGCTGTACCGCCGGCTTTGACGTGTGACATATTACTTCCTTGTGATTATCAGGAGCTCGCGGGCGACGATTTGATCACTCCGGTAATAGAGTAGATCTTGACTCTGGACGTGCTCCAATTCCACTCGATTATAGCCCATTTCGCTTATCTGGTCAATAAGGGGTAGGTGACGGAAAGAGGAACGGTGAACGGGGAACGAAGAACGACGGCCTTCCCCGTTCCCCGTTCCCCGTTCACCGTTCCTCACTTGCCAGGCGGGGACGGCCAGGCACAAACGGGTGCCGGATGCCAGTTGGGTGTGCATATTTTGCAGAAATTTTTTAATAATTATATTGCACTCACTGACCGTTTGGGCCAGAATTTCGTCGTCTGGCTGGGAAGTGAAAGGGCGGCCCAGATAGGCTTCGGAAGCTATAAAGTCGATGCTTTGCTGCCAGGCGAAGTTCGTGGCATCGCCTTGAGCCAGGCCGTACTCAGCTTCAAAGCCGAATTTGTCCGCCAGCCATGCAAGATTGGCCCGACTGTAATCAACCATCCTCTGATCGAGATCGGTGCCATACGCTTCATAGCCCATGAGCAGCGCTTCTTGCAAAATAACACCGGTGCCACAAAAGGGGTCGAGCACGGTTTTATCCAGCAATTTGTGGGGAATCGGCTCGCCGGCGGGGATGTCGCAAATCGATTCGAGCTTATCCTCAGGTAGCTTGCCAACGGCTAGATTGATGATGATCTGGGCCAGTTTGGGCGGCAGCATGCCGACTTTAGTGTCGCGCTTGGGGCGCTCCCGGTCGCGGCGGGTGTACGATTCAATATCCTGAACTTTCACGGTCTGGGCGACGATGGTCCGCGCGCCGTCGCGGATGAAAACCAGTTCCCAGCCAGTCGGACCAGTGAGGTTGTTATGCAGCACCGAAGCGCTGTTAAGCTCGAGCTCTTTGTTGGGCACCAGACGCACCGAACGCCCGGTTTTGCGAATGACTTTTTTGAGCGTCAGACCAGTGGCCTCGAGCTGTCCCAAGCTGACTTCCACCCCAATCACGCTCAAACCCAGCTGCATTTTGCCTTCGGGCATCCGCTGGCTGTGGCCGGGCGAAACCTCAAGTAGGAATTTTTCAATCTGTTTCCAAGCGGTCGTCTCCAGGATAGTCAGCATTTTGCAAAATTTGACGCTGCCGCCCAGCCGGTCAAAAGCTAGCAGGCAGGGGTCGACGTCAACGACTGCCGCACGGTCACCAACGGACTGAATTTTGTCGGCGCCATACAAACTCTCCAGCTCGGCCAGCCCGAGCGCCGGCTGTCGCCCCAGTATTAACAAACTCTGCATGTTACCAGTCTACCTCATCAAAAAGAATGCCCGAAGGGCATACCGTCTTTGCCAGACTGAAGGAATACTGATTAGCCTGAAGTGCTGGGAACGTCAGGTCCGACCGAACTTGTTTGAGCCGATAGGCGAGTTGTTTGGTCGCATAGTGGAAGCAGTTCAGGCTAATCAGGTGGCTCCGTTTGTCTGGCGAGCTTTGTTACTTTGGCGGGCCAAAGTAAGGGAGAAAGAAAGAGACCATTGAGAATGTAAGTGGGGTGTTCGCCTCCAGAGAAGAACGTATCTGCTTGTTCGTGTGGATCCTGAAATGAATTCAGGATGACAAGGGTGGAGGCCTAGAGTAGGCTGTACGAGACCCTGAAACGAGTTCAGGACTCCGCTGGCGCTCCGGTTCAGGATGACAGGAGGGTGGAGGTCTGGGGTGGGGTGGACGAGGTCCCTCGCGGGGCTCGGGATGACAAAGGAAGGCCAAATAACAGAGAAGTCAGGTATAATTTATAAAATGAACGAACGGAGCTGGCTGGGCCGGCATTGGAAGCTGGTGCTCAACGCGGTGACGTTGGTGGCGCTGGTACTCGTGATATTCGCCACCCGCGATCAGATCGCAGCCACGTTTCGTGACCTCGACCGCGTGCACGGCTGGGCCTTGCTGCTCATCATCCCGATCGAGGCCCTGAACTATCACGCCCAAGCCCGGCTCTACCAGCGGCTGTTCACGATTGTCGGCAACCGCTTGTCGTATTGGTTCTTGTATAAGGCTTCGTTGGAGCTGAACTTTGTGAATCACGTATTTCCCACGGGTGGCGTGACCGGCCTGTCGTACTTCACGCTGCGCATGCGCAAGGGCGAGGAGCTGAGCGGCGCCAAAGCGACATTGGTGCATGTCATGAAAATCGGTTTATATGTGCTGTCGTTCGAGGTAGTGCTGATATTCGGTGTCTTCGCTCTGGCTGTTATGGGCCGGGCTAATAACCTGGTGATTCTGGTGGCTAGTTCGGTGGCCACATTGCTCTTAGTGGGTACTGCCGGCGCGGCGTATATGATTAGCAGCAAGCGACGCATCAGCGGCTTTTTCACGGTCTTAACCCGAGCCTTAAATCGTCTGATCAAGGTTGTCCGGCCGAGCTACCCCGAAACCATCAATATTGACCGCGCTCGCCAGGTGTTCGAGGATTTTCACGATAATTACCAGACGATCAAAGACAGCTCCAACGAACTCAAAGCGCCGTTCCTGTACGCGCTGCTGGCCGATATAACGGAAGTCATGGCGGTGTATATCGTGTACATTGCGTATGGCAAGTTCGTGAACATCGGTGCAGTTATTTTGGCCTACGCGATTGCGAACTTCGCCGGATTGATATCCGTGATACCTGGCGGCGTGGGCATTTACGAAGCCTTGATGACGGCGGTGCTGGCCAGTACCGGCGTGCCACCGTCGGTCAGTCTGCCGGTTACTATCACGTATCGCGTCATCAACACGCTGGTGCAGATTCCGCCGGGCTACTTCCTGTACCAACGGGCTCTCAGGCGCGGTGAACCGGTTCCCGAAGTGCGGGACAGGGGAGAATGAACATGACCGGCAGCGAGACCGTCGAGCTGAGCGTCAGCGGTTTCGTGGCGCTATTGAACCAAACGTTGGAATACGCCTATCCAAGCGTGGTGATTATCGGTGAGCTGGCTAATTTCCGGGTCAGCAAGAACCGCTGGGTGTATTTTGACCTCAAAGATGAGCTGGCTACCGTGAAGTTTTTCGGTACGGTCTATCAGCTGCCGGGGCCGCTGGAAGACGGCATGTTGCTCAAGGTCCGGGGCCAGCCGCGGTTGCACAATCTGTACGGCTTCAGCGTCAACGTGATGAGTATTCAGCCGGCCGGCGAGGGCAGCCTGCGCAAAGCGGCCGATCTGCTGCAGGCCAAACTGGCGGCCGAAGGCCTGTTTGACGAGGATCGCAAGCGCCCGCTGCCATACCCGCCCGCCAGTATTGGCTTGGTTACTTCCAAACAGTCCGCCGCCTATGCCGACTTCATGAAAATCCTGCAGGCCCGCTGGCAAGGCGTCGACATCACACTGGTTGACGTGCAGGTACAGGGTGAGGCGGCGCCGGGCCAGATTGTGGAGGCTCTGGAGCAGCTGAACGCGCAAGCCGAACTGCCCGAAGCCATCATTATTGTCAGAGGTGGGGGCAGCACCGAAGACCTGGCGGCTTTTAGTACCGAGCAGGTGACCCGAGCGGTGGCGGCCAGCCGAGTGCCGACATTGGTGGCAATTGGTCATGAAGTGGATTTGTCGCTGGCCGAGCTAGCGGCCGACCGGCGAGCCAGCACGCCCAGTAATGCCGCTGAACTGTTGGTACCGGACCGCGAACAGGTGCGTACGCAACTGTCGGCCAGCGCTCGGCATCTGAACCAGCTCGGCCAGTCCCGCCTGCAAGTCCTCAAAACCCAGCTGACGCAGACCAAAGACGAGCTGGAGCGGCAGCTTAGAGCACTTGTTGAGCAATCCCGGCTCAGTTTGCAAAATCACCAGCGGTTGCTCCAAGCCCTTAGCCCGGAGGCCATCCTACAACGCGGCTATGCCATCGTCAGGCAGCAGGGGCGGGCGGTGCGTAGCGTGCACGACGTGAGCGCTGGTGCTATAGTGGATGTGCAATTGGCTGACGGTCACTTCGGTGTCGCAGTCCAAAAGACGAAGGAATAGACGTGACGCAAGCAAAAAAATCAGCGGTCAATTATCAGGAGCTCCAAGCCGAACTGGAGCAAATCATGCTTGATTTGCAGCGCGATGACCTTGATGTGGACACGGCGCTTAAGCGTTACGAGCGCGGCCTAACCATCATTAAAGCGCTGGAAACCTATCTAGAAACGGCCGAGAACAAGGTCAGTCAACTAAAAACCAAATTCAGTGGCACATGACTTTTCTCTTACTCGCAGGACTGGTAATCATCATTTGTTTTGCCGGGGTGCTGCTGGTAGGCGCGCCGTATTTACCGACGCTGACGCCGCAAGTCAAGGCGGCCTTGGAGCTGGCTGACCTAAAGAAGGGTGAAACCTTAATCGAGCTTGGGGCTGGGGACGGCAAAGTGCTACTGGCCGCGGCTGCCCAAGGTATTAATGTAATTGGCTACGAGCTTAACCCCATCCTGGTAGTGGTGATCTGGCTGCGTACCCGCCGCTACCGGCGAAACGTCCGGATTATATGGGGTGACTTCTGGCGCCAACCGTGGCCGCCGACCGATGCAATTTTCGTATTTTTATTAGCCAAACACATGGGAAAACTGGATAAAAAAATTATGCAATACAAGCATAAGCCCGTCAAACTAGTGAGCTTCGCGTTCGAAGTTCCAGAGCTGAAGCCAGCCGCCCAGAAGGCCAACGTGTTCCTCTACATGTACAAGTAGTTACCATGGCTCTTCGTCGTCCCGGTGCCGATATGTCTGATACAGCGCTAGCGCCGCTATAACACCAACGGCTAGAGTAACTACGCCAGCCAAAACAAACGGCAGCTTGCTGTGATGCCGACCAACGGTGTAATACAACACCGCGTCAAGACTGGAGAGCAGGAGGAAGCCAGCGAAGTAAGCCAGAATGTCCAAATAAGGGCGCATACCAGTAGTATAAAAGCCTTGATCGCAGATCGTCAAAGCCAGCCACCGGCTTGCAACACCGGCCAATCTCCGCTACCATGAGCAGTATGATCAAGCTTAACCAGGATGGCGTCAGCGGCGCGCTCGTCTCGCTCGTCGTTTGTATACTGTTGTTGCTGGGCGCTGTGGTCTTTGGTGCCTGGGCCTACAGCGGCCGCCAAGATTATAAGAACAACGTCGACAGCAAGATCACCGTGGCCGTCGGCCAAGCCAAGCAGCAAGAAGACACCGTCAAAGACCAGCAGTTCGCCGAAGAAGAGAAGAGCCCGGTCAAAACCTACAACGGCCCGGAAGCCGATGGCAGCCTGGTCATTCAATACCCTAAAACCTGGAGCGGCTACGTCGATGACAGCGGCTCGGCCAACGGTGCGGTGCTCGACGGCTACTTCAACCCGGGCGTAGTGCCAACCATTAGCGCCCAGACCTCTGTTTTCGCGCTGCGTGTGCAGGTCATTCCGCAGACCTACTCCCAAGTGATACAGAACTTTACCAACGCCCAGCAGTCCACCTCATCTGATCAAACGCCGCTACAAATCGTGCCCTATGCCTTGCCCAAGGTGCCAAAGGTGGTGGGTATCGAAGCGACCGGCACGCTACCCAACACAACTGTTGTTGGCACCGCTGTCGTATTGCCGCTGCGCTCGCAAACGCTGCAAATCTGGACCATGGGCACCCAATCACTCGGCGATTTCAATAAATACATTCTGCCGAACTTCAGCTTCTCGCCGTAAGCCTCATACGCATATCCCGGACTCGCATACTTTGCTATACTATGGTGTAGAAAGTGAGAGGGCGAAACGAACATGGCTGCTGCTGACAGGTCGGAATTGACTGATCAACTCCTGCTCAGTGTGGCCGAGCAACTCAAGCTGCCACTGATGCAAATCGCCCGCCAGGCAGAGTACGGCCAGCTGCAGGGCGGGGCCGATCTCAAAGCCATTGAGTCCACGGCTCGCACGGCGCTGCAACTTATCGACAACTACGCGCTTGGCGTCCGTCTCAGTCAGGAAGCGCAACAGCTAAGCGTGGAATCGGTCTCTGTTTCCTCAGTTCTGTACGACGCCGGCCAGCAGCTCGACGCCTTGGCCAAAAATTACGGTGTTGGTTTGGAATTGAGTATTGGTGGTAAGTTCGGGCCGGTGCTGGCGCATCGGGTGGGTCTACAGGCCGCCTTGGTCAGCCTGGGCGCGGCCCTCATCGAGGCCTTACCGGCGCAGGAAAACCCTCAACTAAAACTGCAACTGGCCACGCACCGCAGCCGCTACGGCGTGGTGGCCGGCCTGTACGCCGATACCAAGGTGCTCAGCCAGCAAACGCTGCAAAAAGGCCGGGCGCTCCAACACTATAGCCGCCAGCCATTCCTGAGTCTGACGCATACCAGCGGCGCCGGTGTCTTTGTGGCCGAGTCCATCCTCAAAGCCATGCAGCTCAAGCTCTGCGCCTCCCGCCACCACCGGCTGTACGGCCTGGGAACCGTTCTGCAACCAAGTCCACAACTGCAATTGGTGTAGCCATGGCTCGGATACTCCTCGTTGAACCTGACCGCGTGCTCGCCAAAGTCACCTCGGAGGCCTTGGAGCGTGCCGGCCACGAAGTCCCCGTCTGCACCGGTGCCCAAGCCGCGGTTTCGGCTGCCGACACCGCCGCGCCTGATCTGGTGATCCTGGAAGTGCAGCTGGTGGAGCACTCCGGCATCGAATTCCTCTACGAATTCCGCTCCTATCTGGACTGGCTGCACATCCCGGTGCTCATTCACACCAATGTGCCCGCCGGCGAGTTCAGCGCCAGCGCCGAATTGTTGGAGCACGAACTGGGTGTCAGCGCCTATCTGTACAAGCCAGCCACCTCGTTGCAAAAACTCCTGAGTGCCGTCAACCAACATTGCCCGGCCGCGGCGTGAAGCAGCTGGTCACCACCGGCATCGTCCTCAGTCGCACCGATTACGGCGAGGCCGATCGCATTATCACCTTACTGACGCCCGATCACGGCAAACTGCGCCTGATGGCCCGCGGCGTGCGCCGGGTAAAGTCCAAGCTGGCCGGCGGCATCGAGCTCTTCAGTGTCAGCGACATTACTTTTATTGCCGGCCGCGGCGAAATCGGTACGCTGATCTCTTCGCGCCTGCAAAAGCACTACGGCCACATCGTCAAACACATCGACCGCGTCCAGTTGGGCTACGAGCTGATCAAGCTGCTGAATAAAGCCACCGAAGACCACCCCGAGCCCGCCTATTTCGAGCTACTGCAACAGTCATTTGAGGCCTTGGATGACTCCACGGTGAGCACCGAGCTGATCAGCGCCTGGTTCGAAGCCCAGCTCCTGCGGCTCGGCGGTCACACCCCCAACCTGCGCTCGACAGCCGACGATCAATCGCTGGACGCCAGCCAAACGTATAACTTTGATCTGGATTCCATGTGCTTCGCCGAACACACCCAGGGCAATTTCACGGCCGCACACATTAAAACACTCCGGCTGCTGTTCGGCGAACATCCAGCGCTGGCGCTCGGCAAGGTGCAGGGAATAGACCAAACCCTGCTCACGCTGCGCCCGCTGCTCAATGCCATGCGCGTGAATCATCTGCAAGCGACGAGCCATTGACATTTTTAAGCGCTTATGCTAATATAAGAGGAGTAAAGGAACACTAACATGACACCACACGAAGCAAAACAACGATTGGCTCACGTCGAACCGAGTCGCAAAGGCCTGACCGATGAAGAAGCGGCTGTATTATTCGAGCATCGTGCCGACAGGGCGCAAGCTCGCGGCATGCATGACACCGCTGCTGAATATGAGTCTGTAGCCCGCGAAGCAGCCGCCGCTGCCCACGCCGGGCAGATTGTGATCAAACAGATCGCTACTCCTGAGCAAACCATTCCGGTCCATCATCAGTAAGCCTTCAGCCTCTTCGCTGTAAACAGCGCGTGACACAGTTCGCGCGCTGGCTTATAATGTACCTCAATGAATAAAGAGGTGAAGCTAGAAGACATTGTTAGCTTGTGCAAGCGCCGCGGTTTCATATACCAGGGCAGTGAAATTTATGGCGGCTTGGCCGGCACCTGGGACTACGGCCCGCTGGGTGCAATTCTGAAGCGTAATATTGAAAGTGAATGGCTCAAACTGTTTGTCGATAGCAGGGAGGACATGTATCTCGTTGACACCACGATCATTATGAACCCTGAAGTTTGGCGGGCATCTGGCCATACGGAAACCTTCAACGATCCTCTCATAGAAGACGTGAAAACCAAGAAACGGTATCGATTGGACCATATCCTAGAAGACAACGGCATAGAAAATGTCGATACGTTGAGCTTGGAGCAAATGGCCCAGGTGGTTAAGGATAAAAATATTAAAAGTCCTGACGGCAATGAACTCGGCTCACCGGCTCAATTCAATATGATGTTTAAAACTTCTGTCGGTCCGGTAGAAAGCGAAGAAGCAGTGGCTTATTTGCGCCCAGAAACGGCTCAGGGTATGTTCACAAACTTCAAGAACATTGTCGACAGCTTTTATCCAGACCTACCGTTTGGTATCGCTCAGATCGGGCGATCTTTCCGTAACGAAATTAACCCAGCCAACTTTATTTTTCGCCTGCGCGAACTGGTGATTATGGAGTTCGAGTATTTCATTCGACCGGATAATTGGGAAAAGTATTTTGAGGAATGGCGGAAGATCCAGCTGGAATGGTTTGAGCACCTTGGTCTAGACAAAGACCGAATCAAAGAGCATGAAGTGCCGGCCGAGGACCGGGCACACTACAGCAAGCGCACCATCGACTGCTACTATGACTTTCCGTCGCTCGGTTTCCAGGAGATCACGGGCCTGGCATACCGGACCGATTTTGATCTGAAGAATCATCAAGAAAAGTCAGGAAAAAACTTGGAATATCGCCCCAAAGATGGCGGTGAGCCGTTCATCCCCCATGTTATTGAGCCCACGTTTGGTCTCGACCGTCATGTCATGGCTGTGCTCTCCAATGCTTACACCGAAGATGAGATTAACGGCGAAAAGCGCGTATACCTTAAGTTCCCAGCGCATCTAGCCCCGGTACGAATTGCGGTTTTCCCGCTGCTCAAGAACAAGCCGGAGCTGGTTAAGAAGGCCAGGGAAGTTTACGACATGCTCAAGAAAGAGTTTGGGGCGGTCATGTGGGACGACAACGGTAACATCGGCAAACGCTACCGCCGCCAGGACGAGATCGGCACCCCGTATTGTGTCACCATTGACTTTGATACGCTCGAAGACGACACCGTTACTGTCCGCCATCGAGATTCAACTAATCAGAAAAGAGTCAAAGCGGATAACATTTCTCCTGCCCTGTACGAGCGAATATAAGAAGTTAGCATAGTGAACTACTGGTTTTAATACCATCAGTCGGGAGCGCGCATGAAGCGAGTGGCGGTTGTGGGGAGTCCGGGGGTGGGGAAGACGGTGTTTTCCCGGAGGTTGGCTGAGTTGACCGGGTTGCCATTGGTGCATTTGGATTTTTATTTTCATGACAGGAATCATGACTATGAGCATGATCGAGAGGCGTGGATTAAACGGGTCGAAAAATTAACGGCGGTGGATAAGTGGATTATCGACGGGAATTATAAGTCGACGTTTCCGCTCCGATTTGCTCGTGCAGACACGATTATCTTTCTGGATTATCCGCGGTGGCGGGCGATGAAGGGAATATATGTGCGGCGCTGGCGGTATCACAATAAGCTGCGGGCGGACATGCCCGAAGGTTGGGAGGAGAAAATTCCGCGAGATTTTCTGATGTTCGTCTGGGACTTCAATAGGAAATATCGGCTTCACATTACTGACAGTCTCACCGACGATCATCGCAAAAAACTGATTGTTTTTCGCCGGCCTGCAGACGCGGCGCATTATCTTAAAGAGCTGGAGCAAGGCAAGTGAACTACTGGATTAACACCATCAGCAAGGATCATGTGCTCAAGGGCGTGGAGGGTGGTTTTACGCAGGCGGGGCATGGGAAGGTTATGGGGGTTAAGCGGTTGCGGGAGGGGGATTGGATTGTGTTTTATAGTCCGAAGACGAGCCTGAAGGATGGGGAGGTGGTGCAGGCGTTTACGGCGTTGGGGTGGGTGATGGATGAAGCGCCGTATCAGGTGGCGGTGTCGGCGGATTGGCAGCCGTGGCGGCGGAAGGTGGAGTTTGTGAAATGTCGTGAAATGCCCATTCGACCTCTGATAGATGAGCTCAGTTTTATTAAGGATAAGAGTCGCTGGGGCTATCCGTTTCATTTCGGGTTGTTTAAGATTCCGGAGGCGGACTTCGAACTTATCAAAAATGCTATGATGAGTGAGGAAGAGTAGGAATACAGCGATGGCCGAAACGGATTTTGAGCGACGGAGCGACCGGTATAAAGCGTGGTATTTGACGCGGGCCACCAGCCTGGCCGGGTTGTTTTCGCTGCATCATTTTAATCGTGGCGAGACGGTGGCTATTGATCTGAAGGGGATACAAGACTTTGGGGCGCCGCTGTTTGAACGGGCGCTGCTGAAGGGGATAATTGTTGAGCCGCGGAACTGTCTCGTGCAGGTGACTGGCATTAGCTTTACACGTATGGGCAAGCCGGACATCAGCTACACAGGGATGGACGAAGTGAAGGGGCGGATAATTGGTTTGTCGGTGAAGGCAGCGGTTCCAACACCGGTCGGTTCGCAAGAAACTATCGTGTACTCGACGCTGCAGGAGAACGGGCAGGCTGCGTACTACCTGCTTGACGAGTTGGCTGAGGCTGAGCGCACGGGGCGGCCCGACAGTGAGCGGCTCTATTGGCCGTTGGCGCGATATGCCGGACTCATGGTGGGCGGTGAGGCGCTCTTCGGAGAAGTTAGGCGGTCACGGCCTTTCGACAATCAGCCTGATGTGAAGGTTGTATAATTGAGGCATGGCGCAAGAGACGAAACGACTGTATCGCTCACGGGACGATCGGATGATTGCCGGGGTGTGTGGCGGGCTGGCGGAGTATTTTAATGTTGATCCGGTGATTGTGCGGTTGATCGCTTTGTTGCTGCTGTTGCCGGGTGGGCTGCCGGGCTTCGTGCCGTACGTGATCATGTGGCTGGTGGTGCCGCTGAAGCCGCTGTAAGGGCAACGAAACTGCTATAATCAATAAAACCTAAAAGGGTGGGCAAGGGACTGCATGAGCTATATTGAAGCCCAAACCGCCCGGCCAACACTGGAACAGATGAACCAGGTCCTGGAAGTCGGTACTGACATGGGGCGCGAACAAGGCTGTCTAATGGAAGGCTATAAGCCCTCCGATGCCTATTTCTTTTTGCCCAAAGAAGTCGACCACGTACTGGCCCACGACCACAAGTATCGACCGACCGACTTTCTGACCCGGCGCTTTATTGGCCGGATTGGCCTTACCAATGAGGCCCACTGGCAAGTACATATTGGTGAATCCTGCCTAGTGCATCATGTCAACAAGCGCCAGACTGGTGGCTACAAGGCCTGGTATAAGCTGGAATGGTCTGATGAACAGGTGCTCCTCGCCAGCCGGACGATGCACCAGTATGATCCGGATCCGGAGATCCAAGACAAAATACACACTGAATTATTGAACTACGCCGGCTGTGAGCGGCTGCTGAGAAGGCTGGCGGACTTTCGTGGTGATTCACAGGACCGAGCGCAGGAGGGCGCCAGGCCCGTGCTGGAGGCGCTTGTCCTTGAGGCCTTGATGGTGCTATGAGGCGCTTCAAGGAAGCAGTTAAGCAGGATATCATTGGGTTTTTGTTCTTCTGGTTTTTGCTGGGCGCTGGTTTTATCTGGCTGGGCAGCGCCTATGGCTGGCTGCAGATTGATGATGCCAGTAAGATCAACGGCACCGTGTTGTGGCTGACGGCGCTGGCCATTTTCTGGTATGCCTACGAAACGTATCAACTCAAAAAGAGCACGGCGGAGCAGGTCGATTTGCGGGAAGAGATCATGCTGAATGAATTTTTGCCGATTCTGGAGCCGTTCGGGCGGGGCCGTAGCGCGGTGCTTGGGAGCAACAAGTTTAATACATTAGGTGTTCGGAATTTGGGCAAGGGTCCGGCAAAATACATCTTTATTACCATCGGTGGCACGCGAGTGAGTATTAATAATAGCCTTGGGGCGGGGGAGGCGGCGGCGGTGCGGAGCAGGCCGGAATTAAACAAAGCCGTGGCCGCGCTGGTGACTGACTCGCCCAAAAGCGTTAAGCTAAACTTAGCCTACCAGGATATTTATGGGCGCGTGTTTAGGACCGACAACATTACGCTCGATAAAACAGGCCACGCCAAAAGCTACGCGCTGCGCGAGGGTACCTGGGATTTTAAACGTATAACCAATCGGAAGGGAGCGGGAAATGGCGTACGACGAGGGGCTCGAAAAACGCATCGATGAGGTTCTCGGGGAGTGGGGGCTGCAGCTGGCCAAGAAAAAGATGTTCGGCGGCATCGGTTACTTAGTGCAGGGCAATATGTGCTTCGGCATCAGCCGGGACAAGTTGCTGGTGCGCAGTGATGAAGCAGGCGCCAAAGCTATGTTGCAGCGGACAAACACCGAGCCGTTCCAGATGGGCAAGATGCCACCATCAACCACCTGGGTTTTGGCCGGCGGCGAAGCTATTGCCAGCTCTGAAAAACTCAGCGAACTGATGGCGATCGGCCGCGACTACGCGCTGTCGCTGCCACCCAAGTAGAGCCGCAGTAAAAAAGCCGCTTGATTTTTTAGCTGGCGAGGCATATATTCCAAACTATAACGTAGGAGGGACGGGTATGAAGGTTGATGTTAATTTGTGGGCGATACTGCTCGCCGGTGTGTCGAGCATGATCATCGGCATGATTTATTATATGGATTCGGTCCTGGGTAAAGAGTGGAAAGAGGCCGCCAAGATCGACAACAAGCGCTTTGAAAAAGAGATGCCGCGGGTCATGCCGTGGGTGTTCGTCGGTGCTTTGGTGACAGCCTATGTGGTGGCCTATGTGACATTCCTGTACCACCAGTTCTTTAATGATTCCTGGCTGCGGTCTGGCGTGGTGACGGCGCTGATCCTGTGGCTAGGCCTGTCGGCTACCAGCCTGTTTATTCATGGTGTTTTAGAGCAGCGACGGCGCTCACTGATCGTCATCGCGCTCGGTAACCGCTTGCTGTCTATCCTGGCGATGGGTTTGATTATCGGCTGGCTGCACCCTTAGCTAGATCTTGGTTCTTGGATCTTAGATCTTCGAGGCAACCTTAAGTTTTTCTTAAGTTTTCAGAAAGATTTCAGCGCATCTTTTGCCGGGGTGTCGACCCGATGCTACAATCGGGGTCTATGCGGCAAAGGCAGGCCTTGAGCGTGATGCTGAGTGGCGCCAACGTTTTTCTGACGGGCGCCCCAGGAGCGGGTAAGACGTATGTGCTGAATCAGTACGTGCAGCGGGCGGAGCGTGCCGGCAAAAAGGTGGCAGTCACGGCCAGTACCGGCATCGCGGCCAGTCACATCGGTGGCACGACGATCCATGCCTGGTCCGGGCTGGGCATACTCGATAGCCTGAGCGCGGATGAGCTGAAGAAGCTGGGGGCACGGGAACGGCTGATCAAACGCTACAATAACACCGACGTGCTGGTGATCGACGAGGTCTCGATGCTGCATGGGCAACGGTTGGATATGTTGAACCGGCTGGCTAAAGCGTTGCGCTCATCAGCGGCTCCCTTTGGTGGTCTGCAAGTGGTGTTGGTCGGCGATTTGTTCCAGCTGCCGCCCGTCAGCCGAGGCAGTGGGGACTTTGACTTCGTGCATCTTTCTGAAGCTTGGCAAGAGCTTGATCTGCAGATCTGTTATCTGACTGAGCAACACCGGCAGCAGGATGACGACGAATTGCTGGGGCTGCTGGAAGCCATGCGGCAGAACGTGGTGAGTGACGCGCATCGGGAGCTGCTGAAGAGCCGGCTCAGTCTGGCGACGGCGGCCGGCGAGCAGGGCAATAATTTGACCAGGTTGTACGCCCACAACGTCGACGTCGAAAGCATTAATCAACGCCATCTGGCGGCCTTGCCCGGGCAGGCCAGCTTCTTTGAGCGGCGGGCCCGGGGTGGCAAGGCCAAGATCGAGCAGCTGGCCAAGGGCTTGTTGGCTCCCGAAGTTCTGGAGCTCAAGCCCGGCGCCGAAGTCATGTTTGTGGCTAATAATTTTGCCGAGGGTTTCGTGAACGGCAGCCGCGGTCGGGTGCTGGCCATCGAAGATGATGTACCGGTGGTGCGACTACTGAATGGCCGCCGGGTATTCGTGGAACCGTACACCTGGACGCTCAGCGAAGACGGCAAGGTGCGAGCCGAGATCAGTCAGTTGCCACTGCGGCTGGCCTGGGCCATTACCATCCACAAGAGCCAGGGCATGAGCCTGGATGCGGCCGAGATTGATCTGGGCCGAGCCTTCACGCCGGGCATGGGCTATGTGGCACTCAGTCGGGTGCGCAGCCTCGACGGACTGTACTTGCGAGCTATTAACGCTATGGCGCTCACCATGCACGCCGACATTTACGAACTGGACATGCGTCTCAGGGCTGCCTCGGCGTTGTTGGCGCGGACCACGGCTGATGCCGCAGACGAAGAGCCTGTGGTTGCTGCTAAGTCGTCAGCCGCGCCCGTCGATCAAGCATTGTTTGACAAGCTGAAAAACTGGCGGCTACAGCGGGCCAAGGCCGAGCATATTCCCGCCTACCTTATTGCCCACAA
>CAZHJG010000010.1:0-33282 GCA_964533425.1 uncultured Candidatus Saccharibacteria bacterium
TACAAGGCACCAAGATGTTTGGCATCGGCGGGCGAGCCTACACCCACGCCGTGGAACGCGACATGGGCGTCGATTTTGACAAGGCCGAAGAGCTGAAGGTCGGGCTCAGCACCAACCAGGCGCCGCAATCGCAAAGACCGGCCATCGAAAAGGCCCTAGGCAAGACGGCTGATGTCTGGATCGGCGGCATCGAGCTGGCGCTCAGCGAATTCACCAAGCTTGACCATTTACCGCACCGTATGTTCCTCTGTGGCGGTGGCTCCTCGCTGGATCTGCTGATGAACCGTTTGGAGCAAACCGAGTGGTACCGCAGCCTGCCATTTACTCGTAAGCCCAGCGTCCACCACATCCGCCCCGAACAGGTGGCTGGCATCAAGGATAACACCGGTAATGTCACCGACCACACCTTCATCACCGCCATGGGGCTGCTGCGCGTCGGCATGGACACCATGCAGTTCTCCGGTAGCGGCGGCGGTACGATTCGGGATAAAATTGATAAAATGTTAAGCGTATGAAAAATAACGAGTCACGAGTCACGCAATCCGAGTCGCGAAAAATGAAGCAGCGAGCCTGTTGGCCTTCCGCGACTCGCGACTCGCGACTCGCGCGCCTATCCTCAGACTTTCAGGGAGAGATCGCATAACTCATGGCTGCCACTGATAAAGACACCATCTACATCGATATCGACGACGAAATCACCGGCATTATTGACAAGGTGAAGGGTAGCAGCGGCAAGGTTGTCGCCTTGGTGCTGCCCAAGCGAGCCAGTGTTTTCCAGAGCATTGTGAACATGAAGCTGCTCAAGCGGGCGGCCGATGACTCCAAAAAGCACCTAGTGTTGATTACTTCTGAAGCTGGACTTCTGCCATTAGCCGGCGCTGCTGGCCTACACGTGGCCAAAACGCTGACTAGCAAGCCGGAAATTCCGGCTGGGCCCCAAGGCTTTGAGGATAATGAAGAGACGGTCAATGAGACGGACGCTGAGCCCGAAGAAATAACTACTGACACGGCCGGTGACAAGCCCGTAGGTGAACTGGCCGGCGCCGCTGCTGCCGGTGCCGCGGCCAACGATGTCGAAACACTGGAACTCGACGACGACGAAACACCGGAAGACGTCGCTGCCGACAAGCCCAAAACCCGCGATTTCACGCCGCCAAAGAAGAAAAAGGACAGCAAACTCAAAGTGCCGAACTTCGAACGCTTCCGTAAAGTCCTGATCATCGGCGCCGTGGTGCTCGTACTACTACTCATTGGCCTGATTTTCGCCCTCACCAAACTGCCCAAAGCAACGGTCAACGTCAAGACCGACGCTACCAACGTGCCCGTTAACCTGAATGTCAACCTGGCCACCGATACCAGCTCAACCGACGCCACCAACAACACCATTCCCGCCAAGCTAGAGCAGCAGCAGAAGACCTATACACAATCAGTTCCCACGACTGGTCAAAAGAATGAGGGCAACAAAGCCAGCGGCACCGTTACCATTACCAACTGCTCTGATAGCGACTCTACCATTCCAGCTGGAACCGGTTTCGGCTCAGGCGGCAACACCTATATCAGCAATAACGATGTCACGGTGCCTGGCAGTAACTTCAACTCGCATGGCCAATGTAAAGATGATGGTAAAGCCAGCGTTGATGTCACGGCTCAGGCCGGCGGCTCGGCATATAACTTGCCCTCGGGCGCCAGCTTTACGGTGGCCGGCGGCGGCTCGAATCTGACGGCGCAAGGCGGGACAATCTCAGGTGGTACGGACAACATCGTGCAGGTCGTCAACCAGAACGACGTCAACAGCGCCAAGTCCAAGATTTCCACTAGCAACGACGCTACCCAAAAGCAAGCGCTGGCCAACCAGCTGAAGCAGGAGGGCTACTATGCCATCACTGCCACCTTCAGTTCCGGCACACCCAATGTCACGGCCAGCCCGAATGTTGGCGCTACGGCCAATAACGTTACCGTAACGGAGGTGGTTACTTACACCATGTTCGGTGCCCACCAAGAAGATCTGAAGACTTTGGTCGACAACGCCGTGAAAGACCAGATCGACACCAGCAAACAGAGTATTTTGGATGAAGGCCTCGGCAGCGCCCAGTTCGGCGTCAACAGCGCCAACCCTGCCGGCGCCCAACTGACCATGCAGGCCACGGCCGAAGCCGGCCCCGAGATCGACGTCACCAGTCTCAAGGCCCAGGCTGCCGGCAAGAAACCAGGTGACGTTAAGAGCGCCATCGGCAATGACCCCGATGTAACTGGCGTGGAGGTTAAACTTAGCCCGTTCTGGGTCAGCTCGGTACCTAAAAATACCAGCCGCATCACCATTAATATTGCTAAACCCACTACAACAACCAAGAGCAATGCCGCTAACAACCCCTAAAACAGTCCTGGCTTTGGATGTGGGTGGTAAGCGGATCGGCGTGGCTATTGCTTCGTTGATCGCCCGCTTGCCTCGGCCGTACATTACGCTGGAGCACAATGACGAATTTTTGAAAAACCTCCGGAATATTATTGACAGTGAAGAGGTCGGCGCTCTGGTAATCGGCTTGCCCCGCGGACTGAGCGGTCAAACTACCGAACAGACACGTGTCGTCGAAGCCTTCACCAAAGACTTGCAGGAGCAACTATCGCTGCCGGTTTACTTCCAAGACGAAGCGCTGACCTCTACCAAAGCCGAGGCCGAACTGGAAAAACAGGGTAAAATGTATAGTCGAGGAGATATAGATGCGCTCGCCGCGGCCTATATTCTCGAAGATTTTTTAATTGAGCATAAGGAGTTAGAGCTGTAAATGAGGCGCTACACCGTCGGCAACCACCGCCAGCACCGCCACCTACCACGTCGGGTAGGCTGGCTGCTCCTGAGCCTGGTGCTGATTCTGGTAGCCGGTGTGCTGGTCGCCCGGCATGTTTATTACGCCGACTTACAGCCGGTGAACAGTAGCCAGCAAACCCAGATCTTCACGATTACAACCGGCAGTTCCGTCAAAGACATTGCCGATAAGCTCGAAAAAGCCAAGCTGATCCGCAGCGCCTGGGCAATGGAGTTGTACGTGCACAGCAAGGAGCTTGGCACGCAATTGCAAGCCGGTACCTACGCCTTCTGGCCGAACCAGGGCACGGTTTCTATCGTAAACACGCTAACTAAGGGGAAGGTGACTACCAGGCTGGTAACTATTTTGCCCGGTCGTCGGATCGACCAGGTGCGTGCCGATCTTATCAATAACGGCTTTTCCCCTACGGCGGTCGATGCTGCCCTGAATCCTGCCCAGTACGCGGATTTGCCGGTCATGGCCTTCAAGCCGGCCGATGTCAACACGCTCGAAGGCCTACTCTGGCCCGACTCTTTCCAGCGCGACCCCAACACGGATCCCTCGGTTATTATCAGAGAATCGCTGACCGAGATGGGCCAGCAGCTGACACCCGTCGTGCAGGCGGCTTTCGCGAGCGAGGGCCTGACGACGTATCAGGGCCTGGTTTTATCATCAGTTATCATGCAAGAGGTTAATAAGCCAAGCGACCAAACACAGGTAGCCCAGGTCTTCCTGAGCCGGCTCAAGAGTAACAGCGTGCTGGGTTCTGATGTCACGGCGTTGTATGGTTCGATCGCCGCCGGCAAAGCCCCGAGTCTGACGTACGATTCACCCTATAACACCCTGATACACAACGGTTTGCCACCGACCCCGATCAGCACCATCAATTCCTCGGCGCTCTACGCCGCAACTCATCCGGCCGCGACCAACTGGCTGTACTTTGTGACCGGTGATAATGGCACCACCTACTTCGCGACCAATCTGCAGGATCACAACGCCCAAACCCAGCAATACTGCCACAAGTTGTGTAGTCAGTAATCAGTAGTCTGTTATCTGTTGTCGGTTCTCTGTTGGCCAAAGCCTTGCAAACGGCTAACAGAGAACTGACAACAGATAACTACCCTACCTCTGTTAAACAGAGGTGAGTTAAGGTTCGCCAGCTAATCTGTTAGCAAAATTCCTAACAGGGGTGAAACTTAAGCATAAAAGCCTTGCACAGGGTACTCAGTTTGATATAATTGGATGGTAACTTTTTGTAAGAGGTCCGTATCTGTTACTACTTCTCAAGAAGTTACCCCTGAAGCAGATAATTACAGTATGTAGCGCGAATAGCTTGCATATATCAGCCTAAACGTCTGCTCCCAAGGGTTTGATGCGCAGCGTAAGCATCAAGGAGCTTGTATTAGTACCAGCACCCCCTCACTAGCTACCGAACGCCTCGCCCAGCCTCGATCACACCGATCTCAACGGCCAGCCGGGGTCTATAGTCACCTTCAGTCGAAAATGCGCCGTAAGTCCGCTCGTAAGCGGGCTGTTCGAGCCGGCCTCCTGTTTATTAATGTCGCCATTTTGGCGGTCATTTTAGTGTTTGTACTGCAAAATCCGCGCGTTACTAGCGATACAAAGCTGTCACCGCTTAATAATGCCTCGACACCACCCGTCGTTGCTAATCCGTTAGATCAACTCTCTTCGGCCGATATCGCCCAAACGGTCGCCCGGATGACGAGCTTGCCTGAAACCACAGCTATCACGAACCAAGCTGAATCACAATCGGCTGATCTGACCATTGCCTCGACTGATGACAACGTTATCAGCAAGCCGCAAGTAGTGACAACAGCGCTTAAGTCTCGCGCGGACATCCAGACGTACACGACAGTGGCTGGCGACAATGTGGCCAGCGTGGCCGCCAAGTTTGGCGTCACCTCGGCCAGTGTGCGCTGGTCTAACAACCTGAGTGGTGACGGCGTCGCGATTGGCACCAAACTCATTGTTCCTCCGGTGAATGGCATAGTCTACACGGTGCAGGCCGGCGATACCGCTGACAGTCTGGCGGCTAAATTCCACGCCGGCAAAGACCAGATTATCGCCTATAATGACGGCGAGATTTCCGGCCTACAAGTCGGCGAGCAAATTATCATCCCTAATGCTACCGAGTCTTCGGCAGCGCCGACACCCTTCAGCGTTGCTAGCGTGGCCTGGGGCAGCGGCCCGATGTATGGCTACAACGGCTATGACTTTGGCTACTGTACTTGGTATGTGGCCACACAGATTAATGTGCCCGGTAACTGGGGTAATGCCAGCAGCTGGGCCTACTACGCTCGGTTAAGTGGCTGGAATGTCGGCAAGACACCAACGGTTGGTGCAGTCGCTCAAACGGCGCTGGCGGCGGGCGGCGAAGGGCATGTGGCTGTGGTTGACGGCGTCAATGGCTCCATGGTGCATATCCGCGATATGAATAACTACGGTGACGGTGGTGGTTGGGATCGGGTGGGGAGTGGCTGGGTGCCTGTTGGTGAGTTCCAGAATTATATTTCGCATTAATGATGAAGTTTGTAGTTTGTAGTTGGTAGTTTTTAGAGCTTGGGCGCAGGTATAATGAACCGCCAACTTTTAATAAGCGTAGGCTAGCCCTATAAACTACAAACCAAAAACTATAAACTAGTACCATGAGTTTTGTTGATAAAGTGACGGTTTCGGTGGTGGCTGGTAAGGGCGGCGAGGGCAAGTTGAGCTTTCGGCGGGAGAAGTTTATTGCCAAGGGCGGCCCTGATGGTGGTGATGGCGGTCACGGTGGGAATGTGGTGCTGCTGGCCAGTCGGAATCAGAATACGCTGGCGGCCTTCCGGTATCAAAAGGAAGTGCGGGCTGAGCACGGCCAGCCGGGCGGCAAAAGTCGCAAGCATGGCCGGAGCGGGCAGGATCTATTGGTGCCGGTGCCGGTGGGCACGGTGGCGACGAACCTCAGCGGTGTTGTCGTGGCCGATCTGGTGGAAGACGGGCAACGGGCCATCGTTGCCAAGGGCGGCAAAGGCGGCTTTGGCAATGCTCACTTTGTGTCGTCTAGGCGCCAGGCGCCCAAATTTGCCGAAAAGGGAGAGCCGGGTGATCAGCTGGACCTGCAACTGGAACTGAAAATGATTGCTGATGTTGGTTTGGTGGGACTGCCCAACGCTGGTAAGTCGACATTGCTCAGTAAACTCAGTAATGCCCGGCCAGAAATTGCCGATTATCCGTTTACTACGTTGACACCCAACCTCGGTGTTGTTGACATTGATAAGGATACCGGTGTGCTGTTTGCCGATATTCCCGGCTTGATCGAAGGGGCGGCTGACGGCAAGGGGCTGGGGCATGATTTTCTGCGCCACATTGAGCGCACCGCAGTCATTCTGCATCTGGTAGATGCCTACCATGAGAACGTGGCTGAAGCCTACCAAACGGTGCGCGCGGAGCTGGAGGCCTATCGCCCGGAGCTACTCAAGCGCCCGGAAATTATTGCTCTGAACAAAGTCGAAGGTCTGGATAACGAGATCGTTGATGACTTAATGACGCAGCTGCACCGTGTAAAAGCTCTGGAAACACCTATTTTTGCCGTTTCAGCCCAGTCTGGCGAGGGTTTGTCGCAACTATTATTCGCCGTCAAGCATGCCGTCCAAACTGTCCGCAGCCAGCCAGAAGCAGAAACCGCTGCGCCAGATATACCGGTGCTGACCCTGGAAGATACGACTACGGCCTGGGAAGTACAGAAGCAAGCTGATGTATTCGTGGTGACCGGTGATAAGATCGAGCAGTTCGCCCGGCGTACCGATTTCACGAACGATCAGGCTGTGCAACGCCTGCGTGACATCATGAAACGTATGGGAATCCTGCACGAGCTTGTCCGACAGGGCATAGAAGCCGGGCAGACTATCCAAATCGGCGCAAATGCAACGCACTTCTTTATTTACTAAGTATAAGCAATATAGTATAATAAGTCTGTCAGATTCCTCTGGCACAATCACCCTATGAGTACTAACGAGCGTCAACCGACAAGCTATCTAGTTCTCGAAGCTGAACTAGCGCAATTTGACATACATCATGATGCGTTGGTTCTAAGTGAGCACGAGCGCTTTGTCCCTCGCCAACCAATACGGAAAAACGTTAAGGCGGGCAAGCCGGGTATTATCGAGCGCGGTTTTTTAGCTGCGTTTGGCAATCTGGTAGTAGATGGTATAGCAGAGCCGCAACCATCCCATCTGACGCTTGAAACACCTAGTAAACTTGATGCTTGGTTTAAAAATCACCTGCCTGGACGTCCCCGCGAAGCCAAATTACAGGCTGGCGCAGTAGTATCCGCACTGGTAACACCGCTCTCTATGGAGCGGGCTATTGACTCCACGATTGGCTATAAGCTGGCGGGTGTCCGCCCAGCCGTGAGCGCCCAGCCCAATACTGAGATGGCCAGCTAGAAGATGCTACACTGGTAGCTATCTATGGCAGCCAGCTTCTTTTTTTATGATCTTGAGACATCGGGCTTCAGCCCGCGAGCGGCTCGGATTATGCAGTTTGCCGGGCAGCGAACAGATATGGATCTCCAGCCGATCGGTGAACCAGTTAATGTGTTAATCCAGCTGACGCCTGACGTCTTGCCCGACCCCGGCGCCATTCTCATTACTGGTATCACGCCGCAACAAACGATCGCCGATGGCTTAACCGAGGCTGACTTTCTGGCATTTTTCTATAAAGAGGTGGTCAAACCCGACACTATTTTTATGGGCTTTAACAGTATTCGCTTTGATGATGAATTTATGCGCTTTTTGCACTACCGCAACTTCTATGATGCCTATGAGTGGCAGTGGAAAAACGGTTGTTCGCGCTGGGACCTGCTCGACATGGTGCGCATGACGCGGGCCCTTAGGCCGGACGGCATTGAGTGGCCATTCGCGCCGGATGGCAAGCCTGCCAATCGCCTGGAGTATCTGACACAGGTCAACAAGCTGGATCACTCCAAAGCCCACGATGCGCTCAATGACGTTATGGCGACCATCGCGGTGGCTCAGCTGATCCGTGAAAAGCAAAAAGACCTGTTTGATTATCTGTTGAGCATGCGTGGTAAGAAGAAGGTCGAGGAGCTGGTAAGCAAAGGCGCACCTTTCGTATATACCTCCGGGCGCTACAGCAGCGGATACCTGCACACGACAGCGGCCACCTTACTGGCCCGGCACGAGCAACAGGACGCAGCGCTGGTGTATGATTTGCGTCATGATCCGACGCCATTCGTGGCGATGAGCCCGGCCGAGCTGGCCGCGGCCTGGAAATTCACCAAGGATCCTGACGCCGTGCGCTTGCCAGTCAAAACGCTGAAGTATAACCGCTGCCCGGCGGTGGCACCGCTTGGCGTCATCAAAGCTGCGGAGACCCAGGAGCGCTTGCAGTTATCGCTGGAGACCGTCACTAAGCATCGGGCCATTCTGCAAAAACACCACATCGAATTTGCGGCCAAAATTGCCGAAGCGGTGGCCAAGCTCGACAGCGACCGGGCGAAAGAGCAAACAGCGCTCGTCGCTAATGAATTAACTGTTGATGAACGGCTGTATGATGGCTTCATCGGTGATACCGATAAAAGGACTGCCTTGAAGGTACGCCAGGCCTCTCCGGCCGACTTGTCATCTCTGACGGCAGACTTCAAGGACGAGCGGCTTAAGGAGTTGCTGCCACTGTATAAAGCGCGCAACTTCCCGTCGTCGCTGAGCAGCGAGGAACGGGCTGCTTGGGAGGCGTTTGTGCGCCGCAAGCTAGAAGGTGATCGTAAGCGACATCCGTTTGAGGATTATTTTGTACGTTTATCGGAGTTGGCAGCGCAGCCTTTGGGCGCCGAACAGCAGTATCTGGTCGAAGAGCTGAAACTCTATGGTGAATCGTTAGTGCCGTCAGAGCCCGCTTAGGCAATCTGAGCTGAGCTAGGAATGCCAGCCAGCCAAACGACGCAGAAGGCCAGCGTCACGACAGCTTTTGTGAACTGTCTTTGCGCGAATGGCTTAGTCAGCTTAATTGCAAAGGGCAGGCAGGCCATGAGTATAAGCCAGGCTTGGAACGAGATGGTTATATTGGTGCCGGGTATAAGTCCCAGTACAAGAAGATCGTACATAACGGTGCCCTTAACTTTTTGAAGTGATTTAATTTGCATTTTACATTATTTTGCACATATGTCAACAAGATTGATTTAGAGCTTATGCTTATGTTGTGCTTTATCGCACAGTGATCGCTAGCAACATAAGAAGTAATAAGATTCTGCAACAGAGAAAACAAAGTCGACAAAAAAACTACAATATTACTAACCAGCCATATTGTGTTTTGCGCACGAGAGGCTACACTGAAAAAGTAAGCTTGAAAAGCAAACACTGGGAGAAAGCATGTACCATGGCCCACCCAAACGCCACTGCCGGTTAGTCGCTAACCGAGAGGGCCGAGCGAGCCATAAAAACCGGCTTCGAAACTCAGCTTTTGGCGCGTTTCGGGCAGTCGGCGGAGAGAGCCAGAAACAGCTCCACGTTGCCCTCAATTTGGCCCGAGGTGATGTTAGAGAATACTTTGATTGCCGCACGAATAAGTACACGGAATTGTTGATACCCGATCAGCACGGCGTCACATTCGTCAAGCGCCACGCTGTAGTACAGGCCTTGGGTACCAGCAGCATGATCAACTTTAATTTCCCTCGCTTAGAACAAGATGTGTACGGCTACAATCGCCGGGTTACAGAGCTGATTGGAGTGCCGCTTGGCAGGCTAAGCTGGCAAGGCCCAGGTGGACTAAAGTTGGTGGCCGAAATCCCGCAGTTCAAAGATCCAATGGAAGGTGATTATCAAGATGTATTGGCAAGAGATTCTTCCCAGCTAGAGCGAATGCTCGGTCGGGCCGGTGCTCGCGCCATTGATGTATTGGAGCCCGATCATTTGACGCTAGGACAGTTCCGACGATCACGAAATAGAGAACATCAATTGACCATGGATCAAAAGTATGATATTGCTATTATAGTTGGAGAACGATTGACTGAACTAGAAGTAACAGCAGTTGCTTTAGGAGAAATGGCTTTAGAGAGGCCAAGGCAGGGACAGCTCGTTCCAGTTTTGGCATAATAGTATGAACCCCCGACATCAACGCAAAATGAAGCAACGACCTGCCGGACAACCCCCGCGCTACAACCGTCATGCCCGTGAGCAGTTAAGCATGAAAGAAGCTTTTGCCAAGCCGTTCGGCGTGCGTCGATTATTGGACCCCCAAACATCCCGTGCCATATTGTCCGCCGTTGCCCCACTGCTTCCGGTAGATGAGCGCAGAGGTCGTAACGGTCTTCGGCCACGCCTGCACTCTACGCTTTTACCGCAACGGTCCTATAGTGAACATGTACATGAAGGTCGGTTAAAGGGACAGAGCCTGGTGGTCGTCAGAGGGCAAATGGAACGCAAAACCCGGGGTCGCAATGAGAGAGAAGTGGAGGCTGTAATTGGCAAAGTCAGTGTTCACCAGGGGAAGCAGCTTATTATCGAACTGAAAAGTGAAGGACTTCACCAGGATACGTATGACATTGAACGGGTACTCGGTAGGTTCGGTGTTAAAGGGCTAAGGCGTGAAGGTGGGATAGGCCAGCTACATAGTACCATCGCAGACTTGACCGAACCACTGAGTCCGCGCGAGCGGCTTTATCTTGTAGATGCCACAGCAGCTACAATTGATGATGTCGTAAGTCAAATGGATGTGCTGTCAGATGAACCGCCGCTGATCTTTGGCGGCTGGCAAGTATACCCTGATCCTGAAAAAGTCGCCATGGCTGCTTAGGGGCTCGATTTTCTCTTGATTTTCGTGTATAATTGATCGACTAATTACACCGTGTAAGAGGGAGATTTTGGTGGCTGATGAGATAGTGGTTAAAGGTGCTCGGGAGCATAATCTGCAGAATGTCGATGTGACGATTCCGCGGAGTAAGCTGGTGGTGATCACCGGTTTGAGCGGGTCAGGCAAGTCAAGTCTGGCGTTCGATACGATTTATGCCGAAGGCCAGCGGCGCTATGTGGAATCGCTCAGTTCGTACGCCCGGCAGTTCCTGGGGCTGATGGAAAAGCCCGATGTCGATCAGATCGACGGGCTCAGTCCGGCTATTTCCATCGATCAAAAATCCACGTCGCGCAACCCGCGCTCCACGGTCGCCACCGTCACGGAAATTTATGACTACTTGCGTTTGCTGTATGCCCGCATCGGGGTGCCGCATTGCCCAATTGACGGCAGTCCGGTAGTACGCCAAACCACGACGGGCATTGTCGACCAGATTGTCGCCACCACGACTGGCAAGCGACTGATGGTGTTAGCGCCCATTGTGATTGATAAAAAAGGCGCCTTTGAGCACATTCCCGAGCAGTACCAACGAGCCGGGTTTGCCCGAGCCCGAGTGGATGGTGTGGTATACGCGCTTGACGAGTTTCCGCAGCTCGACAAAGCGTACCGGCACCGGATTGAGATCGTTATCGATCGGCTGGTGAATGATGAAGACAGCCGCAGTCGTCTGGTGCAATCGGTGGAGCAGGCGCTGGATGTCGCTGAGGGCAAGGTGGTGATTCTCGATGCTGATTCCGACGAAACCTGGACCTACAGTCTGATGTACGCCTGCCCGGACCATCCGGAAATCACTATCCCTGAACTCGAGCCGCGGACGTTTAGCTTTAACAGCCCCCATGGTGCGTGCCCGGTGTGTACCGGCCTGGGCAGCCGGCTGGAAGTCGATCCCGAACTGGTGATACCCAATGGACGCCTGACCATTGCCGAGGGCGCCATCCGACCCTACAACCGCATCAATGTCGATAACTGGTACATGAAGAAGCTCCAGGCGGTGGCGGATACGTACAAGTTCAGCCTGCACGTGCCGACCGGCGATCTGACGGCCGAGCAGCTCAACATGATTATGTACGGCACCGGTAGCGAAAAGTACCGCGTCAGCCTGGGCATGGGCCGCTCCTTCGAAACTACGTACGAAGGCGTGGTACCAAATCTAGAACGCCGGCACAAAGAAACCGACAGTGATTTCATCCGCCGTGACATCGAGCGCTTTATGCAGGAGAAACCATGCCATGCTTGCCAGGGCCGGCGCTTAAAACCAGAAGTATTGGCCATTACCGTGGGCGAGCAATCGATTATGGATGTTTGCAGTTTATCTATCGACGACGCGCTCGAGTGGTTTAATAGTCTGAAGCTTAATGACAAAGAAGCCAAAATTGCCCAGCTGATCTTGAAAGAAATCGGTGCTCGTTTGCAGTTTCTGCAAGATGTCGGCCTGAACTACCTTAACTTGTTAAGAAGTGCCAATACCCTAAGTGGCGGCGAGGCCCAACGCATCCGCTTGGCCACCCAAATTGGCTCCGGACTGATGGGCGTGCTCTACGTACTGGACGAGCCCAGCATTGGTTTGCACCAGCGTGATAACGCTCGTTTGATCAATACTTTGAAACATCTGCGCGATCTAGGGAACACCGTTATTGTGGTGGAGCACGATGAAGAAACCATCCGCACCGCTGACTATCTGCTGGACATTGGCCCAGGCGCCGGGATTCACGGCGGAAAAATCGTGGCGGCCGGTTCACCCGCCAAAGTGGCTAGCGTCAAAGACAGCGTGACTGCTCAGTATCTGGCGGGCAGCAAAAAGATCGCCACGCCGAAAAAGCGCCGTAATGGTAACGATAAATCACTGGTCATCAAGGGAGCGCGCGAGAATAATTTACAGAATGTGGATGTTGAAATCCCGCTCGGCAAACTGGTGGTGGTCAGCGGTGTCAGCGGCTCGGGCAAGTCGAGCTTGATTAATGACATTCTAGCCAAAGAACTGCTGGCGCGCTTGCACCGGGCCAGTACCGTGCCGGGTAGACATGACGACATCGAAGGCATCAAACAGCTCGACAAAGCGATCATTATCGATCAATCCCCAATTGGCCGGACACCGCGCTCCAATCCAGCTACGTACACGGGGCTCTTCACGCCGATCCGCGAGCTATTTGCGCAAATGCCGGAAGCCAAACTGCGCGGCTATTCAGCCGGACGCTTTAGCTTTAACGTTAAGGGCGGCCGCTGCGAAAACTGCGCTGGCGATGGCATCATTAAGATCGAAATGCACTTCTTGCCGGACGTTTACGTGCCTTGCGAAGTTTGCCATGGTCAGCGTTACAACCGCGAAGCGCTTGAAATTCACTACAAGGGCAAGACCATCGCCGACGTCCTCGCCATGACCTGCGAACAGGCTCTGGAATTCTTCCAGAACATCCCGGCCATTGCCCGTAAGTTGCAAACTCTAGTCGACGTTGGCTTGGGCTACATTGCGCTCGGCCAATCAGCCACGACGCTGAGTGGCGGCGAAGCCCAGCGCATTAAGCTTAGTACCGAGCTCAGCCGCCGTCCAACTGGCCGCACCCTTTATATCCTCGATGAGCCAACGACGGGTCTGCACATGGCCGACGTCGATAAGTTGCTTAACATGTTGCATGCGCTGGTTGACGCCGGTAACAGCATGGTAGTCATTGAACATAACCTGGACGTCATCAAGAATGCTGACTGGATTATTGACATGGGGCCTGAAGGTGGTAATGCCGGCGGGCAGGTGATCGCCAAGGGGACGCCGGAACAGGTCGCCAAAATCAAGAAGAGTTACACTGGTCAGTACTTGGAGCGGGTACTATGAGCCCGTCGGAGCGGCATCGAACTGCCAAGTACAGGCCTGGTTTAGACGCCCGGCCACTTATCGATGCTGCTATGGAAGCATCAGGTATCGACGAGTTAGCCAAAGAGCTTGCCAATGTTACTGACGCTGAGGAGTGCTCATTACTTGACCCTGTTGCTATAAAACGCGAGATGGCCAATTTCCCTGGTAAGCTCCCCGAGGACACTATTCAACTGATTTTAGAGGAGCAGGACGGCGCTTAAATCCGACCACGCCGCTTTTCCCGGAGCGCTTTTACGAGGTGGTATGTGGCCGGGCCAAGGGTAATAATCATCACGGCCGCCACGGCCAGCAAGATGTAGTGATCGATATTCGGTATTTTGGTGCCGAACCAATAGCCGATCAGGGTGACTAGAATGGCCCACGCTGTATCGCCAATCGCGTCATAAATGAAGAACTTGCGGTGGTTCATGCTGGAAATGCCGGCGGCCGCCGGAGCGAAGGTTCGCACCACGGGCACGAAATGTGCGATCAGCATGGCTTTTGACCCGTACCGTGTGAAGAAAGCCTCAGCCCGCTTCAGATACTCTTGTCTGAAAACAATACTGTTTGGTTTATCGAAGAGATGACGCCCATAACGTTTTCCGATTACATAGCCGATGTTGTCGCCAAGTATGGCTGCTATGACGACTATTGGCAGCAGCGTGGCCAGCGAGAGCTTTCCCTGGGCGGCAAAGATGCCGGCGGTCAGCAGCAAGGTATCGCCGGGGAAGAAGAAACCGATGAACATCCCGGACTCGCCAAAAATAATAGCGGCAATCAACAGGAGGCCACCGGCCTGGATAATGTGCTCAACGTTAAGCATGTGCTTTCTAGCTTACCTGTTCTGTGTGAGGCCGTCCAGTCCGCCTGGCTGCCAAGTCAAAGCTGTTACCTGGACCTGTAATCTGTTATAATTGAGGAAATTACAGGAGGTAACAACCGTGGCACAGGATGCTATTAATCTGACTCTAACTCCCCGTGACGTAACCGGCAAAGCTGTGCGGCAATTGCGGCGGGACGGCCAAGTACCGGCTGTGATTCACGATCATGGCAAGGAATCAGTCGTGGTGCAAGCCGAGTACCTGCAACTCTTGAAGGTTTGGCAGCAGGCGGGCAAACATCACCCGGTGCAACTAAAAGCTGGCGACCAAACATACACAGCGCTTATTAAAACCGCCACCTTTGACCCGAAAAAGCACCAGCTGACTCACGTGGTATTCAATGCAGTTGACCGGAACCAGAAAGTTGAGGCCGAGATACCAGTCCGCGCTCGCTATGAGGAAGGCAACGAATCCAGCCCAGCGGAGCGTAACGGCTTGATTGTGCTGACTCAACTCGATGTTATTCAGGTCAAAGCCATCCCGACCAAACTACCGGACTTTTTGGAATACGACGCCGAAAAACTAGTGGAAGTCGGTGACCACGCTACAGTTGCCGATTTGACGATTCCGGAAGGTGTCGAGGTAGAGACCGATGCCGAACAATCCATCGCCACCGTATATGAACCAAGTGCCATTGCCGCCGCCAACGACGCGGCCGCCGGTACTGCAGAAGAAACAGTTGCTGAGAGCGAAGAAGGCGCTGAAGCCGAAGCAGACGGCGGTGCTGAAGAAGGTGGAACCGAGGGCGGTGAAGCTTCGGGCGAAGCGTCGGCAAAAGAATAGACCCCTCCAGCTAGTATGCCCTGCGTCAGCTGAAATCCAGATACGGGTGCTATAGTAATTTCATGAAGCTGTTTCATCCGCAGACGCTGCTCGACAAAACGTACGAAATTGGCATCATCCTCAAGGGAATCGATGGTGTTTTAGAGCTGATCGGCGGCATTCTCGTGCTGGTCTTGAGCCCTGGTACCATCCTGAGTATCACCAACTTTTTCACGCAGGAAACACTTGAGAAAAATCCGCACAATTTCTTTGCCAACCACATCGATAAAGTCGGGCACCATCTGGCATCCGGCCAAACCACCTTCGCAGCTCTCTTTCTATTGACCCACGGCCTGGTGAAAGTAGTGTTGGTAACCTGCCTGCTGCTCAACAAGCTTTGGGCCTATCCCTGGGCGCTGGGCGTGCTTGGCCTGTTTTTGGTCTACCAAGTGTACTTGCTGATCACCCGGCCAACGTTTGGCATGGCCTTTTTGACGGTTATCGACGCCGTCATTATTTGGTTGGTGTACCGCGAGTGGCAGAAAGTCCGCAGTGGACCGGGCCCAACGCCGGCCTCCGCCTGACCACGCTTCACGGTGTACGGCGTTGCTAAGGAGAACGTTTCATCTTATACTAAGGTGTTTGATTGGTAATTTGTTTAAGCATAGTTTTTACGAGTTCATATGGAAAGTAAGCCAAAAAAGTCCGAAAGTGATACCGAAAAACGGACTTCCGGCAAAAGTAGCAAAAAGCGCGCCGAAACGCTCGGTGCTCTATTAGTTGAGCCCGCGCCCGAAAAACCAACGTTTGGCAAAGATCGCAAAACACTTCCGGAGAGTAGTTGGTTGTTTGGAGGCCAGGAAGACGGCTCAAAGGAAAAGACTACCGCCATCAATAATTCCGCGGAAACTGCCGAAGTTTCCGAAGCAGAAGCCCCACTCGAGGATATTGGCCCGGAAGAAGCGCGCGAGATCCGTCGGCGGTCAGCAGAAGCCGGCCTCAAAGCAGTTCAAGAACAGCCGGTGCAACCAGGTCAGGCACCTGAAGATGCATTGGGCGACTTGCTAGTCGAAGATTACCTCACCCAGATGGCCGATGGCGGGGTAGAATCCGAGATCGCCTTGCAAAATACTATTGCCAAAACAGGCCTATCAGCAGAAGAATTATCAGGACTGGATGGCTTTCTCGTCGAAGAAGATAGCGAAGCCGAGCAAGCAAAGCGGGTGGCGGCTGAATCGGAAACTGATCAATTGCCTGAGACAGAGGAGGAAGCAGCCCACGAGATCTGGGAGGAAGAAGCGGAGATACCACTCAATCATGAACCTTTGCCACCTGAAGCAGAGGACGATGATTCTGCAGTGGCAGGCGGCAGTGGCACACCTCCACCGCCACCCTTGAGGCCCGCGGCATCAAGCGGAGCTGGGTCGGGTGCCGGCGCTTCCGGGCAACCAATATCAAGCTTTGCCAACCAAGGTCCAGCCTATAATGTTGTTCCCTCTGCTAACAGCGCCAATCAGGGTCGCAGCCCTGAATCGTATTTTTGGGACGGTGCGATCATCGGCGGTATTATCGGTTATCTTATCGGCCGGCGCCGTGGACGTATCAAAACCGAGAAGAAACTGTTACCGGTTCAGAAAAAGCTGGAGAAAAAGGTTAAGGCCTTGCAGGGCGAACTGGAGAAGGACGCGTTTCGCTTGCGTAAATTAGCGGCTGAACGGGTGCAGGCCCAGGGCCCAGTGGCAATTGAAAAATTTAAAACGGCAACTAGGTCTGAATCACGCGCTGTCACGCGATCTGAGTATATCGAACCGCTTTCGGTGCGCGAACGGCAAAAAGCCCCCGAAGCGCATCAACTGCATGGCTCCAGTCGTGCCCCGGAACACTTAGGTCGCATGGTAGTTGTGGCCGAAGCCAAGCCGGAGCAGGGGGGAGAATCACCGCAGCCGGCAGTAGCAGAATCAGCGCGCGCAACAGTAGAAGCAGCAAAACTCAACCAGGACAAGAATGTCCAAACGATGAACCGAGCGGAACTTATGAATCTCAGCGACAAGATAATCATTGAGGGTGCCAGCTTACGGCAAATTTACGAATCGCATCTCATCGGCGAACGTGGGCTACGACGACTGGTTGCCGAATATTTGCGTGGTGGCAACGTCAAAAAGGTGCTGCGCCGGGAAATTGTGGAACGCGAGATCGACTTTGAGCGCGATCCGGCCATGCGTGACCGGCCGGGTCAAGCGGTTAGTACCGGGGGTGGCTCACACGCCGATCTGAATCAGCTACTGGAAAAAGCCGGTGCCAGCTTACCAGAGAGCGATGAAGAAGTCGCATTTTACCGAGCTCGGGCAGCCTATGAAGCCAATGAGCAGGTTGCGCAGAAGCAACGGCGCCGGCTCGTGGACACTTCGATGACGGTTATTATCGTCGTACTCGTCGCCGTCGTGGCACTCCTACTCTTAACACGTTAAGCGAGGTATAATCTTCAAGCATATGCAGAAAATCATTCTCTATTACAAATTTTTACCGCTCCACGACACGGCAGCCATACAGCTTTGGCAGCGCACATTGGGCGAGAAACTTGGGCTAAAAGGTCGGATCCTGATTGCCGAGCACGGCATTAACGGCACGCTTGGCGGTGATCTCAAAAGTCTCAAGCAATATGTCAAATCCATGAAGGAGTATGAGCCGTTTAAAGATATTCAGTTTAAATGGAGCGACGGCGGCCGCGAGGATTTTCCTAAGTTGTCTGTGAAAATCCGGCCAGAAATCGTCACCTTTGGCGTGCCAGATGAAATCGAAGTTAATAGCCAGGGGATTGTTGACGGTGGGCGTCACCTGAAACCGGAACAAGTGCATAAGTTGGTTGCCGAAAGAGGCGATGACGTGGTCTTTTTTGATGGACGCAACGCCTACGAAGCAGCTGTCGGCAAATTTAAAAAGGCTGTAGTGCCCGATGTCCGGCACACCCGAAATTTCGCGCGCGAACTGGAAGCTGCCAAGTACGACGACATCAAAGACAAACCGGTTGTTACCTATTGCACCGGTGGCATCAGATGCGAAGTTTTAAGCATGCTTATGAAGAAGCGCGGCTTCAAAGAGGTATATCAAATCGACGGCGGCATCGCGAAATACGGGGAAAAGTACGGTGACGACGGCTTATGGGAAGGCGCGCTATATGTTTTTGACGGTCGGTTGACCACAAAATTTTCGGACAAAGCTAAAGACATTGGCCAATGCGTGCATTGCGTTGCCAAGACCAGCAATTATGAAAACTGCGCCGACTCAACATGCAATGACTTAATTCTAATTTGTGAAAACTGTAGCACTACGGAAAAGTACTGCAATGCTCACCAGCTAGCCTGAAATTATAAGATGGGGCGTAGCATTGTGGCGACGCTGGAGCGTTGGCTGCTTCGTATCAAGGAGAGGTGCGTTAAAATAGTAAGAGATGAATAGTGTTCTGGAGAAAAAATTAGCGGAGCTGCCCAAAACGCCGGGCGTTTATTTTCATAAAGACAAGGCCGGCGAGATTATTTACGTGGGCAAAGCGGCCGTGCTTAGAAACCGCGTGCGCCAGTACTTTCAGAAGTCGCGGGCCCGTGATCCTAAAACTGAAGCCTTGGTGGCGGAGATCGCTGATCTTGACTGGATGTGTGTTGACAGTGAATTAGAGGCGCTGTTCTTGGAAGCCGAAATGATTCGGCGCTATATGCCACGCTACAACATTCTGGCCAGAGACGACAAGGCTATGAGCTACATCCGCATTGATTATGATAGCGATTTCCCCACGGTCACCACCACCCGCCGGCCGCTCGATGACGGCGCCCGTTATTACGGACCGTATTTCAGCACCGGCGCCGTGCGGCAATCACTTAAATTGCTGCGCCGTATTTTCCCATTTGCCACTCGCCGAATCCCTGGACAAAGGCGTGCAACGCTGCATTATCATTTAGGTCTTGATCCCGGTTTGGAAGAAGGGCGGACAAGCCTGGAAGATTATCGGGCTAATTTGCGTAAATTGATGGCCATCATCCAGGGCCGTCGCAAAACCATCGTCAAAGAACTGGAGCGAGATATGAAGCGGGCCGCCAAAGCAGCTGAATACGAAAAAGCTGCCAAGCTACGCAACCAGCTATTTGCCCTGCAAGGCCTCGACAAGCAGGTTATTTTCAGTGACAAAGAATTTCTGGATATCAGCAAAGACCATGCCTTAAATGAATTAGTTAACTTGTTAAGTATTGAAAATTACCCCTATAGAATTGAGGGTTATGACATTAGCCACCTGCAAGGCAGCGATGTGGTGGCCAGCATGGTGGTGTTCACTAATGGCGTGAGTAACAAAGCCGAGTACCGCAAGTTCAAAACCAAACTGGATCATAACAACGACTTTTACAACATGAACGAAACTATCAAACGCCGACTGAGTGACAAAAACCGCAAAGCTTGGGGCCTGCCGAGTTTGGTGCTTATCGACGGCGGCAAAGGTCAATTGGACGCGGCCATTAAAGCGCGTGATTCGCAAAATTGTAGCCGTATCCCCTTTATCGGTTTGGCCAAGCGTGAAGAACAGATTGTTGTGCAAAAGGGTACATCTGGCGTGAAACTACATGAGGAAACCTTGCATGAGCTTGGAGGCTTCGCCACTGAGAGTGAAGACTTCATTCTTATAAATCTGCCGCACAATACCAATCTTGTTAAGCTACTGCAACGTATCCGTGACGAGTCGCATCGTTTTGCTGTCAGCTACCACAGTGTGCTTAAGGTAAAGCGTCAAACGGCCAGCGCGCTCGATGACATCCCGGGCATCGGTCCAGCTACCCGGAAACGGTTGCTCAGAACGTTTGGGTCGATGCGTGGCGTCACCCAGGCCTCGGAAGAAGAGCTCAGCCAGGTTCTTGGTTCTAAAAAAGCCGCCGTGCTTAAAAAATACCTGCAGCCAGCCTAACCCTTAGCATGTTAATTAACAACTTTGCTATACTGGAAAACTGACTATGCAATCTTATTTCAGCAGTGATTTTTTTGCCGGTAACCGAAAGCGTTTGCGCGAGCTATTTACGGGCACGGCGCCAATTGTTGTCACGGCGAATGGTCTTTTGCAACGCGGCGCAGATAGCACCTACGCGTTTGCTCAGGACGCCAGTTTTTGGTACCTGACAGGCATTGATGAACCAGACATTTTATTGGTGATGGACAAAGATCAGGAGTATTTGATTCTGCCAAGCCGGACCGCTAGCCGTGAGGCGTTCGATGGAGCTATTACCGGGGAATCCTTGAGCCGCCGCGCCGGTATTAAAACTGTGTATGACGAAGCAGTGGGCTGGGAACAGCTGCAAAAACGCCTGAAGAAGGTGAAGCACGTGGCCACCATTGCTGCTTCGCCAGAGTATATCGCCCAGTATGGCCTCTACACCAACCCAGCGCGCAGCCTACTCGCCCGTCGGCTTAAAAACATCAACCAGAATATTGAGCTACTTGATTTAGGTGTACACTTGCGTCTGATGCGCATGATAAAGCAGTCGCCGGAGCTGGAAGCGATACAAAAAGCCATCGACATCACCATCGAAACTATGGCAGAGGTATTTGAGCCTGGCCAGTTGCGTAAGTACGCGTATGAATATGAGCTGGAAGCCGGCCTCAGCCATGGCTTTCGCCGGCGCGGTTCGGCTGGACATGCCTTTGAGCCCATCGTGGCTGGCGGGGAGCGGGCGTGCACGCTGCACAATGTTGCCAACAACGGCAAACTCTCGGCCGATGAGCTGATACTGGCTGACGTCGGCGCCGAAGTTGAGCACTATGCTGCCGATATCAGCCGCACCAGAAGTATCCGCCCGCCATCAGCGCGCCAGCGGGCAGTTCATACGGCCGTAAAAGATGTGCAGCGCTTTGCTTTCAGCCTGCTGAAACCAGGCGTTATGATGCGCGATTATGAGCAGCAGATTGAGCATTATATGGGCGAAAAATTGCGGGAGCTGGAGCTGATCAAAACCATTACGCACGAGCAAATACGAGCGTTTTATCCGCATGCTACGTCCCATTTTCTTGGCCTGAACGTGCATGACGTCGGTGATTATGAGCGGCCGCTGGAAGCTGGCGTGGTTATGACCGTGGAGCCGGGCATTTACATTCCGGCGGAAGGTATTGGCGCCCGCATCGAAGACGATGTGTTGATTACGGACGACGGCATCAAGGTGTTGAGCGATAAGTTGTCTCGCGAGCTCTAGTCGCTTACAATGTGCTTATGGATAAACCGCTGGCCCGCCAACCGTTTGCCCGTTTTTTGATACGCTGGCTCGTCAGCAGCCTCGGGCTCTGGATAGCGGCCGGTTTTTTAAGCAACAGCATAACGCTTGACGACAAACTGAAGAGTGCGATTGTCGCTGGCTTGATACTGGCCATAGTCAATACCGTGCTGAAGCCGATACTGATCATCTTTTCTTTGCCGGCCATCCTATTGACGCTGGGCCTGTTCATGATCCTTATAAACGGTTTGACTGTCTTCATTGCCAGCAAGCTCTATTCACCACTGCACATTACTAATTTTTGGGCGGCCGTTTTCGCGGGTATGATCATCGGACTGGTCAATTTCCTGGTCAGCGCGATTTTGAAAGAACTCTAAATTTTGACAGCAAGCGGGCAAATGCGGGACAATGGTAGGCGATGAGCATTTTCAACTATTTGACCATTGGTTCGATGCTGCTGATGACGCTTTTGATTCTCGTGCAAACGCGCGGCGCGAGTTTGGGCGCCGGTCTAGGTGGAGCAGGTGAGGTCAATACCACCAGGCGCGGGACCGATAAAACCATCTTCCAGCTGACGATCGTTTGTGCTCTGATTTTTAGTCTGTCGTTAATATTCAGCGTCATTGTTAAATAGGGGAAACCGATGAGGTTTCGACTGCTGCGGCTGCGCTTTCGCCGCAAATTCCGCAAGAGCCAGAGACAAATTGAAGGGCTTGGCACCCAAGCCGAACAGCAGCTGGAAGAGCATTTTTTTAAGCGTTTTGAAAGGCTATTACCAATCAGACGCTTTGTGGCCGGCTGGGTTTTGTTACTAATTCTGCTGATCGCCGGTGTGCTGGCGCAAAATATCTGGCTGGGCAACTATTTCCAGACATTGCGACCGGTGGCTGGCGGAATTTACGACGAGGGAGTGCTCGGCACGTTTACAAATGCCAATCCGCTCTATGCCACCAGCGATGCCGACACAAGTGTGTCAAGGCTCCTATTCGCGGGACTTTTTACCTACGATAATCAAGACCGGCTGGTGGGCAATTTAGCGAGCAACTACACCGTAGATGCCCGCGGCACTACCTACACCGTACACCTCAAGCCGCACCTTACCTGGCAGGACGGTCGACCGCTGACCAGCGCCGACGTGGTTTTCACGTATCAGATGATTCAAAACCCCGATGCCCAGTCACCATTGCAGGCTGGCTGGGAAGGCATTATTGTCTCGGCACCTGATGCCCGAACCGTGGTTTTCAAACTGCCCGATCCACTGGCCTCGTTCCCCTACAATATGACGAATGGCATTGTGCCCAAGCACCTGTTGGCCAACGTACCACCGGCCAATCTCAGGTCGATCGATTTCAATACCGCTCACCCCGTTGGCGCCGGTCCGTTCCGCTGGCAGGCCATTCAGGTTGTTGGCAATGATCCGAGCACAGCCGAGGAGCAAATTGCACTGGTTCCCTTCGCTGGTTATGCGAGCGGTAAACCGAAGCTGCATGAATTTATTGTCCATGTGTACGCTTCACAAGTTCAGCTTGTTAACGCCTTCAAGAGCGGACGTTTGACTGGTGTCGAAGGACTAAATAGTCTGCCAAGTCAGGCCAGCAGCGTTTCAGCCTTGCAAGTGCACAACCTGATACTGCGGGCCGCCACGATGGTGTTCTTCAAGACCTCGAGTGGCGTGCTGGCTGACAAGCAGGTTCGACAGGCCTTGGTGCAGGCTGTAAGCACCGACAAAATAATCACGAATCTAGGCTATCCAACTCGGGCCGTGCGCGAGCCGCTGCTTATCGGACAACTGGGCTATGACAAGTCGTATACTCAGCCGGGCTATGATCCGGCTACCGCCCGAAAAATGCTCGACAGTGACGGCTGGGTGGTCGGCAAGGACGGTTTACGCAGCAAAAATAACCAGACGTTAAGCTTTGCTTTGACGGCGGCCGATACGACAGAATATCGGCAAGTGACTCACGAGTTGCAGCGGAGTTGGCAGGCGCTCGGCGTGCAGCTGCAGGTGCAACTTTTGAATGATTCAGATTTTCAGAGCACACTGGCCTTCCATAATTACGACGCTGTGTTGTACGGTATTTCCATCGGCGTTGATCCGGACGTCTTCGTCTATTGGGACAGTTCGCAGGCGGACATTCGCTCCGCGAACCGGTTAAATTTATCAGAATGGAAAAATACGACGGCTGACGCTTCGCTGGAGGCCGGGCGAACGCGGCTTAATCCGGCGCTCAGAGTCATTAAGTATAAGCCGTTTCTCCAGGCCTGGCAGCAAGATACGCCGGCTTTGGGGCTGTATCAACCTCGGTTGCTGTACCTGACCAATGGCGCGGTTAATGGTTTAACCGATCAAAGCATCAATACGGCACCGGACCGTTTTGACAATGTACAAAATTGGGAGATTCGCCAGACCAAAGTCACGAACTGATCTCTTGTCCCTCACCCCCTGTCATCCCGAGCCCCGCGAGGGACCTCGTCCACCCTACCCCCGACCTCCACTCTCTTGTCATCCTGAACTAGTTTCAGGATCCATGCGAGCAATCAGAAGAGCCTTTCTCAGGAGGACAAACGCCTTGTCTTCATTTCTTCCACCATCTCTTCTTTCTCCCTTACTTTGGCCCGCCAAAGTAACAAAGCTCGCCAGACGAACGGAAAAAACAGACTAAGCCCTGCTCCTTTCTTAAGCCGGGCTCGTGCGGAACTCGCCCTAAAGGGCTCAAACAGTCCTCCTCGCTCGGTTAAGCCAGGATCAGTCCTTAATCTGTTTTTCCTCAGTCTGGCCCCAATGGCATCCCGACTAAGCGTCGGGATTCTTTACGAAGATTCGAGAACGAAGATCTAAGATCTACAGTTGAATTTAGTGCTAAAAACAGATACGATAGTGTGGTTAAACGCGCGAGTGGCGGAATTGGTAGACGCGCTAGCTTCAGGAGCTAGTGAGCATTACGCTCGTGGAGGTTCAAGTCCTCTCTCGCGCACCAGAACCGGAGACCCCCAGGCCATATGCCTGGGTTTTTAGGTTGAGGGAGCACGCTGTCATTGCCTTCCACGAAATGCGCCCAACTTACTACTGTATAAGAGACGCGGAAAAGTTGATCTGTGTGCCGGTTAAGGTTATCCTATAGGCAGTCACGATATTAACCGAGACAGAGTGTGAGTATGCGGCGCCGGGCGAAGCAAAAAAATAATCACGAAAAACCGATAAAACTGAAGACCAGAAAAAAGCTTGGTTTTGCCAGTCTGATACCGGCGGTTTTATTCATGGCGATTTTCGCTGGCTTCGGTGTGCACTATCTTCATCGCTCGCATGCCCTTTCCTGTACGGTCACCATCGGTCCGGGGGCCAATATTCAGTCGTCATTCAATGCTTTGGGCTCCGGGCAAACGCTGTGTCTTAACAGCGGCACATACAACGCTAGTGCGCCGCCAGAGTATAACTTTTCGGCGGGCGGTGTCACGTTGTCCGCTGCCCCCGGGGCAACCCCGATAGTCCATGGCTGGCCATACGTAAGCGGCTCTAATACCACATTCACAGGAATAACCTGGATTCTCGATGATATCACGGCAAATATTCCTGACCACTGTGGTCCGCTCAGTTCTTACCCAAATGCAGGCTTTCCGAATTACACGAATGGTACGTTCCAGATCCAGGCGAATAACGTTACCTTAAGTCACAACGACATATCAGAAAAGGGGCTTAATCAAAGTAATCGTGGTGTGGGTGTGTCGGTTGGCTTTGGTGGTACGGTATCGGGAGTAAAAATCTTCGATAACCGCGTGCACAACGTCGGCGACTGCGGCGAGGAAGACCACGCCATTTATCTGGCCTATGCCAGTGCGCCGCAGGTTTATGACAACTGGCTGTACGATGTGCCGGCGGGCACGGCAATCGAAATCGAGTATGGCGTCAATAATGCGCACATTTATTCCAACGTTATCGACCACGTATCGGCCGGTTTCACTATTTCGGGCTCCTCAACGAGCAACCAATACGACCACAACGTCATTACCAATGTTATGGGCAATCATGGCATTCCATCCAGCAGTCAGGGAACCGGTTGCTCGACTGGTTGCGGCATCTGGTCTTTTGGATTGAGCGGCACCAATACATGGTCGACGAACGATTACTATCCAAATTCTGGTAGCGGTATGATCAGTGGTGGTTCACAAACGGGTATCACCAATGCCGGCGGCAATCTCAGTTGCGATCCTGGCTACACTACGCCGCTGAGCGGCAATCCACCCCAGACCGGCCAGGACAGTGGCAATACGCCTGATTACCGAGTTGGCGCCGGTTCGTGCGTCGCTGCTTGGGGCCTGTGGGATGGCGACCTCGGCGCTGGCGGCGGCGGTGGGGGCGGGGGCGGTGGTGGCGGAACTACGAGCGCACCGGCGACGCCAACCGGCCAGGCGGCCACAGCTGGGAATGGGTCGGTAAGCTTGCACTGGAACGCCAATGCGGCCGGCGACAATGTCACCGGCTACAACGTTTACCGTACCGACCAAACCTTCAGTGGACCGTGGGCCACAGTAACATCGACTAGTTTTACCAATTCCGACCAGATTACTAATGGTACTCAATATTGCTACCAGATTACGGCGGTTAACGCGGCTGGTGAAAGCGCCAAAACCGCCCAGGTCTGCGCTACGCCCCAGGCCGCGGCCTCCGTGCCCTCAGCGCCCACAGGTCTGACGGCAACTGCTGGTAATGCCAGTGTTGCCCTCCATTGGAACGCCAATGCCGCCGGCGACAATGTCACCAGTTATAATATCTATCGCTCAGACCAAACCTTCAGTGGGCCGTGGGCGAGCGTGGGCACCAATGCTTTTACCAACTCTGACCAGGTAACAAACGGCACCCAGTACTGCTACCAGGTCTCCGCCGTCAATGCTCAAGGTGAAAGCGCCACAACAGCCCAAGCCTGTGCCACGCCATCTGGAGTCACTGGACTGGTTGGTGACCTCAATAATGACGGTCACGTCAATGGCTTTGATCTGTCAATCTTCCTCACTCACTGGCAACAAACGGGCACCGGCCAGCCCGAAGACTTTAACAGTGACGGTGTCGTTAACTCCTTCGATCTTTCCACCTTACTTGCCAATTACGGGAAATAGCATGCGAAAGGGCAACCGACGTCACCACGCGAAAGCACAGCACTCCAAAAAGCTAAGGTTCAGGCCGAGTAGAATCACTGTAGCCATTCTCGTCATGATTTTTGCCGCCGGTGCCGGAACCTATCTCTTAGTTAAATCACATGCTGCTTCGACCCCCTACATGGCAGTGGGCGCCAGCAACACTCAGTGTAACCGCTACGCCTCCCCGGGCGGCAGCGACAACAACGCTGGTACTTCCACCAGCGTACCCTACGCCACCGTACAGAAACTTGATGCGGTATTGACGGTCGGCCAAGTGGGCTGCTTGATGACCGGAGACTACAATACCGGCGCGACCACTACTCGCCGAGAGCTGGACTTCAGCAACGGTGCCGGCGTAACAATTACGGCTGCGCCCGGGGCAGTGGCCAAAGTTCACGGCACGCCGTGGATGAAAGGCAATGGGTACACGCTCAGCTACCTCAACTTTGATCAGGATGACGCTACTTGGGGCCCGGGCTCCTTCTGTGGCGGCGTCAATGAGTACACCGGCGGCATGGCCATCGGTGGTTCCAATGATTCCGTGGTACATTCCAATCTGTATGTCGACGCGGCCATACCTTTTCAAAACCGCGGTTTCGGCTTCGGGATCGGTGGCATCACTGGCACTTCGCCTTCCGGTGTCGTCATTGCCTATGACCGCATTCACGATGTTGGTTCCTGCTCGGTTGAAATGCACGGGATTTACGATGACACGGGCGTAAACCCACAAATTCACGACAACTGGTTCTATAATATTCCGGCCGGTGCCGGCATCCAATTCTGGGACCACGCTCACGGCGCACAGGCCTACAACAATGTTTTTGACGAAGTTTCCAGCTGTACCGATGTAGGTTCGAATACCACAGACACTTTCAGCATCAATATCTATCACAACATCTGCGCGAATAACTACGGGTTGCAAGAACCGCAGCTGACATACTGCGCGACAGCTGATAACACACAAGTCTACGCGACCGGCAGGTGCACCGGGCCTGATCCGGGTCAGCCGGTATTTGATTGCTGGGGTACTGTCGGCTGCAATGGGGCGACCGGATCCGGTAACAGCTTTCATGACAATATTCTATGGTGTGCCAGCAGCACGCATTGTACAACTTCCTTATCAAATTCTTCGGGGGTAAGTTTTTCGAATAATACAGTGGCCAATCCGCAATTTGCCGATCCAAATTATGCGACGTCACATGATTACCGTTTGGCGGCTGGCTCAGCGGCGGCTGCCTGGGGTCTCTGGGATGGTGACCTGGGGGCGGGTTCCGGTGGTGGAGGTGGCGGAACCACTAATGTTCCGTCGGCTCCTGGGAGCGTAACGGCCGTAGCGGGCAATGGCCAGGTTACGGTCAACTGGGCAGCTAACGCGGCAGCTGACAGTGTTACCAGCTACAACGTCTACCGCACCGACCAGACCTTCAGCGGCCCGTGGGCATCAGTCACGACCACTGCCTTTACCAACACCGACCAAATTACCAATGGCACCCAGTACTGCTATCAGGTAACGGCCGTTAATGCGGCTGGTGAAAGCGCCAAGTCCGCCCAGGCTTGCGCCACACCGCAAGTGGCAGCCACTGTGCCAGCGGTGCCAACCGGCCTTATCGCAACTGCCGGTAACGCGCAAATTTCACTGCAATGGAATGCCAACGCTGCTGGCGATAATGTGCAGCACTACAACGTCTACCGGACTGACACCACTGGCGCATGGGCCAGCCCCACTAGCGCCGCTTTCACCAACGCCTCCAATGTGACTAACGGCACCCAGTACTGTTACCAGGTCTCCGCCATAAACGCTCAAGGCGAAAGCGCCAAAACTGCCCAAGCCTGCGCCACACCTCAAGCTCCAACGGGGCTGACCGGTGACCTGAATAACGACGGCCACGTTAACGGGTTTGATCTGTCCATCTTCCTCACTCACTGGCAACAAACCGGCAGCAGTCAACCGGAAGACTTCAACCACGATAATGTTGTCAACTCCTTTGACCTCTCCAGCCTGCTTGGTAACTACGGGAAGTAACTTGTCAGGCACGAAAACAGGGCGACGCTTTTGACTTTTTGCTGTTGCAGGCAAACCGCAAGCAACAGACCATAATACTATTGCTTATAAACAGTAATTATGCTATAATAACTACTTTCTAAGGTATATAATTAGTAGTATGCACGAACAAGTCGAGCCAGAGCAGCAGTTTGAACAGCCACTTCCTGGTCTGAATTTTTTCAGAGGTAGGATGGTAACGGTCGTTGGTGCGGCTGTGGCCGCGATTAGCGTTCTGGCGGAGTTTGCGCCGGATGCCGCCTCGGCAGCGGCGGAGTCAGCAACACCGTCTGCGCACGTTGCTAAGGCTGCCGTCAAAAAAGTGGCACTTCCCCCAGAGCCTAACGGCAAAATCACCCTGACTATCGCCGAAAAGGAGCTGCGCCGTGATCACCTGCGCGTCGGCGGAGTGGTTGGCCCCAACACCAAGGCGGCTATGGCCACCCAATGGGAGCATAAAGTCGTCCATCACATCAGGTCACACGGTCACAACACGACAAAAATAACCTACACTCCGTATAAGCCAAAAAGCAAAGTAGACCAACAGACCAGCGTGTGGATTGCCACTAAAAAACCGACTGTCACACCAATACAACCACCACCTACACAAAAAACGCCACCGCCAAACACACAGCCGACATTGCCGCCACCAAATACTCAACCGTCACCGCCACCTCCAAACACGACGCCCGCGCCTATCGATGTCCAAAAGGCTACAGAAGCCGAATTGGAAAAGGACGTAAGGTATTTTCCCTTTTGGTCGGATTGCTCTGGGCTAGCCGTTGACAATGCTCAAGGTGTCGAGATTGGTGACATTTCCGCCCGGCATTGTGAGCCTCCGAATGCCCAGCAGGTTACAGGCAGTGACGGCAATAAGTATCTTGAGCTTGGCCAGTCCCCCGACGTTATGAAAGGCGATGATGTTAAGAGTATGACTAAAACCGGGACAGTTTCTTTAATCGCCTTGCCAGCTACTGGTGTGCTGGCCGACTTCGCGGTGATGGCCGAAAAAGGCCACACCATTGACGAAGTAGAGAATGTGGTAAAGGCTAATAGCCTGACCATCGATCAGGCCGCCAATTTGCCTTCGAATACACCTGAGGCAATCAGTGGATATCCGTTAGACCAGCCTGACAATACCTCTGGCGTGACCAAACGAGTGGTGCAATGGTTCTCCATGATCGGTATCGGCGGCGTATTTGGCGCCAATGGTTTTATGCGCACCGCCATGGGCGCCAATACGGCGGGTAATACTCGCACAGTATGGTCTTACGGCGAAAGCGGCGCCGTAGCAGTGGAGCCTATTGTCACAACTACCTCTACCGGCAGTCAGTCCATCTCATGGAAGTACGTTGGCTTGCTGGCTGGCTTTGATGATTTCCGGGACGCGCCCTATAACACCGTGACCAAAATAGATTCCAGCTATATCGGGCCGAACGTAAAAACGGAGCGGAATGGAGAGCTCGCGCAGTACAATGAGCCCGGCTGGGCAATACCCACGGCTGACACTGTAGTCTGTTACCTTGCATCCGCGGACTATACCTTGCCAGGTGTTACCGTGCAGGACGTGATCCCGGTCGCCAGCCCGAGCCAAGTGCCGGGTCCAGCGACAAAATCCGTCAGTAAATCAGCGGCGCCAGGCGAAGCCGGCGTCAGTAAAGATCCGGGTGCCACCCTTACCCCTCAATGATAGTTGGCCCGTTAGTCTGATTTCAAGCAACCGTTCCCTCGTCTCTAAGCTTAAGCGGCGCGGGATGTGGTATCATAACTGCTAGATTACTATGCGAATTCTAGACCGGGTAGCTCATGAGTAAAGTTGCGCATTATCTGCAGGAACATCTGGTAGGCGAGGTGATGACCAGTACTGACGCCAGGCGTTATTTTGCTAGCGATGCCAGTATATTTCAGGTGGCGCCGGCACTCATTGTGTACCCGCGCAACGAAAATGATGTTCGCAAGACAGCTCGCTTTACCTGGCAACTTGCCGAGCGCGGCCGGGTTATACCCTTGACGGCTCGGGGCGCGGGAACAGATCAGACGGGCGCGGCGCTGGGTAGCGGCATTATGCTGGTGTTTCCAGCGCACATGAATCGTATTTTAGAGCTCGACACCAAAGGCAACACCGTTACGGTGGAGCCAGGCATTGGCTTCGGCAAATTGCAGCAAACGCTCCATACGCATGGTCGGTTTCTACCGCCGGCACCGGCTTCTGCCGAATATTCCACGGTCGGTGGCGCCATTGCCAACAACGCTTCGGGCGAGCACTCCATCAAGTACGGCGACATGAAGGCCTTTGTCCAGAGCCTGCGCGTGGTGTTGGCGAACGGTGAAGTTATTGAGACCAAGCGCTTAACCAAGCGCGAACTTAGTAAAAAGTTGGGTTTGGCGACGTTCGAGGGCGAAATTTACCGTGCCGTCGATACACTGCTGGAGGAGCAGCGCGAAATGCTGGATCGGCTGCGAATGAGCGTTGTTAAGAATGTTGCTGGTTATGATCTCTTAAGTGTGAAGCGTAAGGACGGCTCATTTGACCTCACGCCACTGATTGCCGGCAGCCAGGGGACGCTCGGCATTGTTACCGAGGCCGTCTTGGGCACCGAACAGCATAATCCGCAGGCTAGCCTGCTGATGGCCACGTTTGATAGCCTGGAGCAGCTGCAAAACGCAGTTTTGGAACTTCGTGAACTGTCTGATGCCCCGAGCGCCATAGAGTTAGTTGACGGCAACGTTCTGGAGCAAGTGCACAACCTCAATCCCAACCAGCTCAAGGATGTAATTGCGCCGCCGTTTCCGCTAGCAGTATTGCTGGTCGAGTTCGATCAAAACAACGATCGCCAGCTCAAAAAGAGTGTCAAACGGACCCAGAAAATTTTTGAAAAGTACGCTGTCAGCCTGCAGACGGCTACTGATCCGGAGCAGCAGCAACTTTTCTGGAAGCTTCGCCAGAGCACTGGCTCACTGACAGGTCAAAACGACGGCCTCAAGCGCGCCGCGCCAATGGTCAATGGCACCGCTGTACCGCCTGACCGTTTGCGAGAACTGATAGAGGGCGTGTACCGGCTGGCGGAAGTCAGTAATCTGCCGCTAGCAGTATGGGGCCATGCTGGAGACGGCGTGCTATACATGCAGCCAAAGCTCAATCTGGGGCAGGTTGGTGACCGGCAGCGGGCTTTCCGCTTGATGGACGAATATTATAAGTTAGTGCTGAGCCTGGGTGGCACGCTGAGCTCGGAAGGTGGTGACGGCCGACTGCGCACACCGTATCTGGAGGCTCAGTACGGCCCCGAGCTCTACGCCTTGCTGCAAAAGGTCAAACAAGTTTTTGACCCCTATGGCACGCTGAATCCCGGCGTCAAATTTGGCACCTCTCTGGACGACCTTAAGGCTATCGTCCGCTCTGACTACGGCTTGGAGCACCTCTATGATCACCTACCGCGCAGCTAAAGCCAGGCTGTGCTACTAGAGTGGCAGATTAAGCTTATGTTTATTGAGAAGATAGGCTATACTGTGTGCAGATAAGCAAAAGCGGAACTATTCCGCAGGCTTGGGTGATATGTTGAGGCTTCGAAAACAATCAGGCGACACCATAGTAGAGGTCATGATCGTATTGGCCGTGCTCGGCTCGGCTATCGGCATTTCCTATGCTACTGCCAATCGCAGCCTGCTCAACGCCCGCCAGGCGCACGAAAACTCCAGCGCAGCAGAGATTGTCCAGACGCAAATTGAAGACTTACGCGATCTGTCCCCGCTCGGCACCGATGACCATGCCAGCACCAGCCCGGCCTACTCGGCCCCAAACAATATTTACTATCCGTCCAGCGCCTTCTGCATCAAAGACTTAACCGCCTCGCCGCCGATAGAAACCAATCCCGCTAACTGTCAACTGCCGACCAGTGGCGCCACGCAGCAATACCAGGTACTGATTTATAACTGCAACAACATGGCGTCCGTGCCCAATTCACCCTGTGCCGGTTTAAGCGGCCCCAACAACGTCGATACCTTTGTCATCGAAGCCAAGTGGCCTGACGTGCAAGGCCAGGGTACCGACAGCGTCTCGCAAACCTACCGGGTGCACCCACCAGTTACCATTACTGGTAGTCTCTCGGGCGGTGGTGGCTCTGGCGCTAATTTTGGCGGTTGCCGGGGCCCCGGCTGTAGCAATATTGTTCCGGGGCTATGGAATGACCCGCAAGATTATCTAGATCTGATCAATTTGTCTGACCAAGGCCCCAATGCGCTTACCCCCCAGCAGCAGGCCGAGATTATCGGTTGTACCTGGGACTGGGGCTACAAAGGGCAGCAGGACATCGACACAAAATGTAAGCCTGGCGATGAAATCAGGCATACATACTGCACACCACTCTCGGCTTGCGTAGCACCTGATTTCCCAGCCGTCATTACGGTCACCCTAACGGAAAAACTGACCACTGGCGTAACTCCACCTCATTCCGAACAATTCGACATACCGACAGACTATACGACTTGCGAACCAGGCCAAGCCGGCTGCAGTTACTGGAGTTATACCGATCCACCAGTTTTCACCCCCTGCGATCCGAACACCGACAAACCTGCTGGCTGTAAGCTTTGGACGGGAGCTATACCTCCACCGTAGCGGACTTGTTCCAGGTGCTTGCAGGCTTGAGTTTTTGCCCTAAAACAGATAAGATAGTCTGGTCTTCGCGCGCGGACGTGGCGGAATTGGTAGACG
>CAZHJG010000011.1:0-32161 GCA_964533425.1 uncultured Candidatus Saccharibacteria bacterium
AAATGAAACACGGGCCACTGGCGATGATCGACACAAACTTCCCCACCTTTGCCATTGCCACCGACTCGCCGCTGCTGGAGAAAACATACTCCAACATCGAAGAAATCCGTGCTCGCAAGGGCCCCGTCGTAGCCATCGCCACAGAGGGCAACAAAACCCTAAAAAAGCTCGTTGACGATGTTATGTACATCCCCGAAACCCTGGAGCAAACCCAGCCGATTCTGACTGCCATCGTCACGCAGCTGTTTGCGTATTACATCGCCGTAGCACGTGAGCTTAACGTCGATCGGCCCCGGAATCTGGCTAAGTCCGTCACCGTTGAATAATTCTAGTTGTCTTCAGCCAGCTGCTTGCTGACTTCTCCCACGCGCTGGGAAAGGTCTTTTCGAGCTACCAGCAAACCTTCGGGAGTATTGACGACCACGACGTTGTCCAGGCCAATGATGGCGATCGGCTTGCCCTCTTCGTTATGTACGTAGGAGTTTTTAACGTCGTTAATGGCTATGCCATCCCCATGCAAATGATTGCCAAGCTCGTCGCCACTAACGGCTTTGGCTAGATCATTGAACGAGCCAAGGTCCAACCAATCGAAGGAAGCTTGGACTACAAGCAGGTCGGGAACTTTTTCGATGAGCGCGTAATCTATTGCTTCTGTTTCGAATGACAAGTAGGTCTGTTTTTGCTTTTTTCCGGCGTTCAGCAGCTTTTGGTAATTATCGGCTAGCTCAGGCGCGTATTGTTTCACGTTCACCAAAAAGGCCGTGAGCGTTGCTACGAAAAATCCGCCGTTCCACAAATAGTTGCCGCTTCTGTAGTATGTTAACGCCGTCCGGTAGTCTGGCTTTTCTTTGAAAGAACGAACATCGAAAATGAACGACTGATCACTGTGCAAATCGCCTTTTTCAATGTAGCCAAAGCCAGTTGCCGGATTGTCCGGTTCGATGCCAACAAGCACGATACGATCGTGTTTTTTGGCTTCACGCTCCGCCTGGCGAAAGCTGTAAACGAAGCCTTTAACGTCACGGATATAGTGGTCGGCATGAATAAAGGCTATGGGTTCATCGGCCTCATGCCGTTGGCCAACGTACGCCAGAGCCGCTATGATGCAGTTGGCTGTTCCGCGCCGGGCCGGCTCAACGATGAATTTGTCGCTTTCAAGTTCGGCTAGCTGTTCTTCCACGTGCTGAAGATGGCCGGCTTCGGTTGCAATGTATACCTTGTCGGTCAGTCGCTTAGCTCGCTTATAGGTAAGCTGTAAAAGTGAGAGTTCGTCATCATTCACTCTCAGCAAGTGTTTTGGATAATCAGGACGCGAAAGCGGCCAGAGGCGCGTGCCGGACCCGCCGGCGATTATTACGACAATCATTACTTTGATGATACAAGACCTGGCAGCGGCCAGCAAAAGCACGTTACAATGGAGTCGAACTAAACAGGAGCCCGTGATGGCAGAATTGGACCACATTTTCAAGGCTTATGACATCAGGGGCAAAGTCGGGACTGAACTGACGCCTCAGCTCGCCAAGGCCGTTGGACAGGCTTTTGCTGATTGGCTCCCCACGGAAGGCGCGATAGCCGTGGGACGTGATATGCGACCGGATTCCGAGGAGTTGGCTAATGCTGTCATGGCCGGGTTGAGGGAGCAAGGCCGGGACGTTATCGACATCGGTGAAGTGACGAGCGATATGATTTACTTCGCGGTCGGCGACTTGAAGTTAGCGGGGGGTTCCATGGTGACGGCCAGCCATAATCCGGGTGAATACAACGGCATCAAGTTGTGCCGCGAAGAAGCCCGCCCAGTGGGGCTGGAAAGCGGCTTGGCTGAAGTGCGCGACGCAGCTTTGGCTGGCAAATTTGCGTCTATGGCAAGTGAAGGCAAGCTTGAGACCCACGATATAACCGAAGATTGGGTCGGGCATGTGCTGTCGTTCATTGACGTACAAAAATTGAAACCGCTGGCTATCGCTGTTGATGCCGGCAATGGCATGGCTGGCAAGATTTTTCCGGAGCTGGAGCCCTATGTGCCGTGGGAAGTTGAGGAAATGTACTTCGAGCTGGACGGATCATTCCCTAACCACGAAGCTAATCCGATGAAGTTTGAAACGTTGAAAGACATTATCGCGCTTATTAAAAAGAAGGGTCTGTATGGCGGCATGGCGTTTGACGGTGACGGTGACCGGGCTTTCTTGATCGACGAAACAGGCGAAGTTTTGACCGGCGGTGTTATGTCGACGATGCTAGCTGACTATTTTCTGAATGAAGAAGCCGGCGCGACCATCATTTACGACGCTCGCAATAGTCGCAGCGTGCCAAAAGTCGTGCAAGAAAAAGGTGGCAAACCGTTCCTGACCAAGGTTGGCCATGCTTACATCAAAGAGGCGATGCGCGAGCACAACGCGCCTTTTGGTGGCGAGGCCAGCGGCCACTTTTACTTTCGCGATAACTGGTTCGCTGACTCTGGTTTGATCGCCGCAGTTATTGGTATCTACGTGGCGACGTTGAGCGGCAAGAAGCTGTCCGAGCTACGCAAGCAGTACACCTACTTCCCGGCTATTCCGGAGACCAACTTCGTGGTTGAGCATAAAGACGCGGCGATCGAACGTGTCAAGCAAGCCTTTGCAGACAACAAGCAATCCACGCTCGATGGATTAACCGTCGAGGTCGATGACAGCACCTGGTTCAACATCCGCCCCAGCAATACGGAGCCGGTTTTGCGCCTGAACGCCGAAGCCGGCAGCCAAGCCAAACTTGACGAGCTCGTTGCCAAAGTCACAGAGCTCGTTACTGCCAAATAACTGATATACTGTAAAGCGTATGAAGATTCTCGTCACCGGGGGCGCCGGCTTTATCGGCTCGAATTTTGTCCATTACATTTACCGTGAACGTCCCGACTGGCACATTACAGTTTTCGACAAGCTCACTTACGCTGGGAATCTTAAGAACCTTGAGGGGCTGGACGAAAACCGCTACGCCTTTATCCAGGCCAACATTTGCGATGAAGCTGCGATCGATGCCGCAGTGGCCAATTGTGATGCAGTAATTCATTTTGCGGCTGAATCCCACGTTGATAATTCCCTGCACTCTCCGTGGCCCTTTGTCGAAACGAACGTCATTGGAACTTATCGAATCCTGGAGGCTGTGCGTAAACACGGCAAACGGCTGCATCATATTTCCACGGATGAAGTCTTTGGTGATCTCGAGCTCGATGATCCGTAGTTCAACGAAAATACCCCCTACAACCCGTCAAGTCCGTACTCTAGCACTAAGGCCAGTTCAGACATGCTGGTGCGAGCCTGGGTACGGAGCTTCGATGTTCAGGCAACCATCAGCAATTGCACGAATAACTATGGCCCGTACCAGCACGTGGAGAAGTTAATCCCGCGGCAAATAACCGAAATTCTCGAAGGCCGCCGCCCAAAACTTTACGGTACTGGTGAGAATATCCGTGACTGGATTCATGCCGAGGACCATTCGTCCGGTATACTTGCTATTTTGGAACAGGGCAAAATCGGTGAAACCTACATGCTTGGTCCAGAATGTGAAAAAACCAATAAAGAGGTCATTGAGCTGATCCTCGAACTTATGGGCAAAGATAAAAATGATTACGAGCATGTTAACGACCGCCCAGGTCATGATCTGCGCTACGCCATCGATTCGCATAAAATTCGTGATGAGCTTGGTTGGCAGCCGAAGTATGCCGATTTTCGCGAAGGTCTGAAAGACACTATTGAATGGTACAAACAAAACGAGGCGTGGTGGAAGCCGCAAAAGGAAGCTACGGAAGCTAAATATAAGGAATTAGGCCGTTAATTATGGCAGACCTAGCGGTTCGCGAAACTGACATTCCTGGTTTCTTTGTTGTTGACCTGGTAGTGCATGGCGACAACCGTGGTTGGTTCAAAGAGAATTATCAGCGCGAAAAAATGGAAGCGCTCGGCCTGCCGCATTTTGAAGTGGTGCAGAACAACATGTCGTTCAATGCCGAGAAGGGTGTGACTCGCGGACTCCATGCCGAGCCTTGGGAGAAGTTTATCTCTCTCGCTAATGGCCGGGTGTTTGGCGCCTGGGTTGATCTGCGCCAAGGCGATAGCTTTGGTAAGACATTTACGCTGGAGCTCACGCCCGAAGTTGCCGTTTTTGTGCCGCGCGGTGTGGCTAACAGTTATCAAACCTTAGAAGATAATATTACCTACACATATTTGGTTAACGAACACTGGTCACCCGATGCCAAGTACGCGTCCATAAATCTGTTTGATCCCGAAGTGAATATCCAGTGGCCCATCCCGCGCGATCAAGCTATTGTCTCCGAAAAGGACAACGCAAATCCATTGCTTCAAGACGTAATGCCGATGGAATTTTAGCGTGGACGAATCTGCCTTATTTATAGTTGGGGCGAACGGGCAACTTGGCAAGGCTTTGCAAGCTCGTTATCCGGGAGCGCAGAGTGCCGACATCGATCAGCTGGACATCACCAATGCTAAGTCGGTTGCGAACTTTGATTGGAGCAAGGTGAAGGTCATTTTGAACGCCGCGGCCTACACCAACGTTGACGGCGCCGAGACCGACGAGGGTCGTGTCGCCGCCTGGAAAGTCAACGCCTCAGCGGTCGGCAATCTGGTGCAGGCCGCGCTCAAGCACGACTTGACGCTGGTCCACATTTCAACCGATTATGTTTTTGATGGCACGAAAGCGCCCCATACCGAGGACGAGCCCTTCAGCCCGCTCAGCGTGTACGGCGAAAGCAAGGCTGCTGGTGACGTCGCCGTCGGCCTCCTGCCAAAGCATTATATTCTGCGCACCAGCTGGGTGATAGGCGAAGGCAAAAACTTTGTCCGTACCATGCTTGAGGTTGGCAAGAAGGGCGTTAGCCCAACGGTAGTTGCCGACCAGGTTGGCCGTTTAACGTTTACCAGCGAGCTCGTCCGGGCCGTTGATCACCTACTCACAGCCCAGGCTCCATTTGGCACCTACAATGTCAGCAACGGCGGCGATGCCGCAAGTTGGGCGGACATTACCCGCGCCATCTTCCACGAAGCCGGTTTCGATTTGACCGTCGGCGACACCACCACAGCTGAATACTTTGCCGGCAAAGAAAACATCGCGCCTCGCCCGCTCCAAAGTTCGTTTGAACTGAGCAAGCTTGCCGCCACTGGTTTTTCGTTTCGCGATTGGCACGACGATTTAAGCGAATATGTTAAAAAGGAGCTCTCATGAAAGGCATCATCCTCGCCGGCGGTTCCGGCACCCGGTTGTACCCCATTACTATGGGCGTTAGTAAGCAGCTGATTCCGCTGTATGATAAGCCGATGATTTATTACCCCCTCTGCACGCTCATCAATGGCGGCATCCGTGAAATTCTGATCATTTCCACACCTCATGATCTGCCCCGCTTCGAGCAGCTTCTGGGGGATGGCTCGCAGATCGGTTGCAGCTTCGTGTACAAAGTGCAAGAGGAGCCGCGCGGTCTGGCCGATGCCTACATTGTCGGTGCTGACTTTATCGGTGATGACAAGGTGGCTATGGTGCTCGGCGATAACGTCTTTTACGGTACGGATTTTGACGCCAAGGTCACGCAGGCCGTCGAGGAACTGGACGGCGGTATCATTTTTGGACAGCAAGTAGCCGACCCGGAACGCTATGGTATCGTGGAATTTGACAACGACATGAACGTACTTTCCATCGAAGAAAAGCCGACTCAGCCTAAATCGAATTACGCGATTCCGGGCCTGTACTTCTTTGATAACGGCGTGGTTGAGATAGCCAAACAGGTCCAGCCAAGCGCCCGCGGCGAGATTGAAATAACTGAAATTCATAACGCCTACTTGCGCCAAGGCCGTTTGAAAGTCCAGCTACTTGATCGTGGCACGGCTTGGCTAGATACAGGAACCTTCCAGAGCATGAACCAGGCTGCCCAGTTCGTCCAAGTGATTGAGGAACGCCAAGGCATCAAGATTGGTTGTATTGAGGAAGCCGCCTTCCGACAAGGCTTTATAGACAAAGAACAGCTTAAGAAAATCGCCGAACCGCTGGTTAAAAGCGGCTATGGGAAATACCTGCTAAGCCTAGCCCAGTAAATCTTATGTATAAACACCTGAAAACTGCTGTTGTTATACCCGCCTACAACGAAGAGAAGCTTATTGCCAAGACGGTGACGACACTGCCAGATTCCATCGACTACATCATTACCGTCAACGATGCCAGCAAAGATAGTACGCTCGAAGTGCTAAACCGCCTTGCCAAGGAAGACAAACGGGTTCGCGTGCTGGACAATGAGCAAAATAAGGGCGTTGGCGGCAGCCTGATCCGCGGCTTCAAATACGCGCTTTCTGACACGGACGCTGACGCTATCGGCATTGCGGCCGGCGATGCCCAATGCGATCCGGCGTATATCGAGCCGATGTTGGACGAGCTTATTAAGCATGACTTGGACTATATAAAAGCGAACCGCTTTTTCCACCGCGATGCGCTAAAGGCCATGCCGGCATATCGCCAGGTCGGCAACATTTTCATCTCCTTGCTGACCAAGTTCTCAACCGGTTACTATTCCATTTCGGACACCCAAAACAGCTACGGTTTTTTCACGCGCGGCATCATGGAGCAAGTCAATTTTGATTTCGTAAAAGAGCGCTACGACTACGAAAATACGATGTTAATCGCCCTTTCCATCGCCGGCGCCAAATTGAAAGATCATCCGGTGCCCGCGATTTACGGCGACGAAGTTTCAACCATAAAATTCTTGCCGACCGCCATGCGCGCTCTCCGGGCAGTCTGGGTGGGCTTCTGGCAGCGTATCTACTACAAGTACGTGCTGTACAGCTTTCACCCTATAGCGCTGTTCCTTTTCAGTGGTATTTTCTTCGGCACGCTCGGCACCGTGTATGGTCTGTTTATCGGCTATCGGAAACTTGTTGAGCACCTCTCGCCTTCGATCGGTACCGTCATGCTGATTGTACTCCCGCTTTTTCTTGGCTTTCAGCTCGTGCTGACAGCCATTATGATGGACATGAGCAACGAAGGGAGGGCTTAGGTGTTAACGATTGTACTATGGATGTGTATATATGCGGTGGTTGTAGCCGCCTCAATAATTTTTATCGGCAAACCGATTGAAGGCAACGTTCACCTTGGCTCTTTACTGCGCCTACTTCTAGACTGGCGTTTTTTGCTCGGCGGCTTTTTAGCACTTGGTGCCCGTTTTATCTTCGTCATCATTAACAATCTGGCGTCCAAGAATGCCGCCTTAGCCGACGCTCACCTGACCATAGCCGCGTTGGCCACCCAGGGCAGCATCATCGCCATCATTCTCGCCAATGCTATCTTTTTGGGCGAACGTCTGCAGCCGGTCCAACTACTCGGCGCCGGCATCATCATCTGCGGCGTCTTTTTGATCTTCCGGTAACGATACCCGCAGGATAGTTTCGCTAGTCGGACGAATACAGGACTAGACTTTTTATAATAAATATGCTGTTATACTATCTGTAATGTCCCTTGAAGCTATAAGAACATCACTCCCCTGGCTCCCAGAAGAGTCATTCTGGCAACAAAACCAGGAACCGCTGCATGATTTATTCCAGATGGTAATCCGGCAACACCCTGGTAGAGGAGCTGAGATATTGCTTCCTGAAACCGAGGGAGTGGAGCCTTCGCCGGAAGCCATGCGCTGGATGTGGCAGCACTTTATGGGCAGGCAGCATGGCGCCATGGCGGGAGCGGATGGCAAAATACCGCTTGCTCGTCCGTCGGAATATCTCTACTGGCCGGATTTTAATCGCATTCATTATGGTGATCATTATCTGACCATACCCAGTAAGCTTGATGTCGGGCAAGAATATACGAAAGCATTCATTCTATCCGGAACGCAGCAAGAAAATGTTGACCGTTTGCTGGCGGTTACCGGTCACGATCCCAAAAATGAAAATGTTCGTGAAATTATTGTAATGAGTGGCCAGCGCTTGAGGGGTTGGGAAGCCCCCGGCGAAAAGTCAGTCGATGACTTGTTGACAGTTACTGCTCAAATGAGCGGTGCCGATATGGAGCGGCTGCGTGACGACTCACCTTTCGTGCAATCAGAGCTTACTAAGCAGGGCCTGGTTGGGAAGGTCCGTTCGCCAGTGAATACGAGATGTGCCGCATGGCCGTCGAAGCGGTTTTCCAGAAGCGGATAAATTGGCAAGAATACCCGGTAGATATTACTAAAGACCCCGATGCCGAACCTGCGGCATATGGCGAGCATGACGAACTAAGCATGCCGGCACGTTCAGAAGTTATGACTACTTACACGCTGCGTGATGAGCGAAAGGTGCATGTCGTTAATGCAAAAGCGGTGCAAAGAAATGGCAGTGGCTTGCCGCGAGCAACATCGGATTCACAGACCAGGGAAGCCGTTAATCTTTTGGTGCCTGAACAAAGCCAAGAGCGTATCGTGATCGCCTCGAGTATTCCGCACACACGGGCTGCTTTTGACGCTTTGGTGCGGATTATGACTATGCGTAGATCTGGTATTGAGCGGGCAGACGTTGTCACCGGTAAGTGGCTGCCTTGGAAGGAGTTATTGGCTGGCTTTGGTGAAATTCCGGCCACCCATAAAGCCGATAAACGCCTGCGAGCCATTGTGGCAGGCAAAGATCCGGACTCCAAAGAATTGTCTGATCTCTAAAAGACCGCTCTTGCTACTATCCAACACACACAGCGTAGATTTCGGAGCAGTACTGCGGGAAGTCTTTGCCAAGTTCGAACATGCCTTCGATGAGTGATTCGTCTTTGAAGGTTAGCATTTGAGCGTTGGAGAGTAGCTTTAGGAAGATGCCGCCTTTAGCGATCGTGCTCAGACCGGCAGATTTGATATCCTGGTCTAGCTCTTCCCTGATATAGACACGACGGTGCCCAATTTCAATGTCTTGATCGTTAAGCTGATTTTCGCGCTCCAGCATACCAAGCTTGACGCCAAGGCGGCGGTGCAATGAGTCGGCGTTCGGCACGACCATAATAATCCGGCCGTCTTTGTTCAGCCACTTTTTGGCCCGCTTCAGAATCAGCTGTGGATCACCCACATGCTCTAGGACGTGCGACATAATGATTGTGTCGAATTTTTCCTTAGGCTCAAATTCCTCGAACAGGCTAGTGTACCCGCTGATGTTTTTGCTGAGTTTCTCGGCGGCCTTAACGTACTCTTCGGCAGCGTCTACCACCACCAGTTCGTCAAAGTCATGGAATATGAACTTCGTCATCTCGCCGTCGGCAGGGCCCATTTCGAGACATTTCTTGCCATGGAAGAAGGGCTTGATGGAAACGTAAGAATACCAAACGATTTTGGTGTAAAAACCCCACTCCGTGTTTTTGTACCAGCCGGAAACCTGCGTTAGGGTTTGCCGCTCTTTTTCTAGTAATTCATCTTTTGCCATCGTTCAGGGTACTCGCTTAACCATTGATATTCTTCCTTAATGCCGGCGGCCAGATCCACCTTTGGCTCCCAGCCTAGTAGTTCCTTCGCCTTATCGCGCGACTGTAGTAATTCTTTGAGCTCCTGCGGCAAGCGGATGCGCTCGGAGTATTTGGACTTCTCGCCTTCTTTGAGATCCTCGTGGATGATTTCGACCGTCTTGCCGCTAGCCTGCTTGATCAAGTCGGCTAACGTGTTGATGTCAGTACCTTTGGCGGTCGAAACGTTAAATACTTCGTTATCGGCTTTGGCGTCATCGAGACAGAGCATATTCATGTTAACTACGTCTTTAACGTTGATGAAATCGCGGACCTGTTTACCATCGCCAAAAATAACGAGCGGTCGGTCTTCGAGCGCGCATTTTAGGAAGATGGTGAGTACGCGTCCGTACCATTCCCGCGTGCCGTACACGATACCGTAACGAAGTCCGGTGATCTTGAGGCCGTTGGCCTCCTGAAAGATAGCGGCGTATTTCTCGGTTGCCAATTTACTGACGCCGTATGCCCAGTTCGGCTCAGTTGGGTGCGTAGCTTCACGCTGCGGCGTATCGACGGCCTGGCCGTAAACACCGGCCGAAGAAGCCATAACGATCTTGGGGATGCCTTGTTCGACGGCTGCCTTAAAAACGTTCAGTGTACCAACGGTATTGGTTATAAGGTCCTCCACCGGATCATCGATGGCCCGCATGATTTCCAACTGAGCAGCCAGGTGCAATATCAAATCCTGCCCCTTAACGACTTTTGCTAGATCTGCTGCATCAAGAATGCTGCCTTCTACGAGATTGATGTCGCCTTTTACGTTCTCAAGGTTTTCGCGCAGTCCGGTTCGGAAATTGTCCAGTACAGTAACGGTTGCGTCTTCCTTTAAAAGACGCTCCACACTGTGTGAACCGATGAACCCGGCCCCGCCGGTCACTAATACCTTTTTGCCTTTTATCATGCTGCCTCCTTCTTTATATTATGAATGATTGCCACAGCGTCAGACAAATTATCCGCCCGAAAAGCTTTGTCACTGCTTTTGATCTCGGTTTTACTGCCGATCAGCACTGAGTATAGCCCGGCCCGATGCGCCAGTTCAGTGTCGTGAAAAGTGTCGCCGACCATCACGGCCTCAGACGGATTAACGTGGAGTTGCCCGAGGATGATCTCGAGACCTTCGGGATGTGGCTTCAGCCGTGAGACGTCCTCGCGACCGACAATAAAGTAGGACCGGGGGTCGATGCCGCATAGTTCGAGAAAACGTTCAGCAACCTGGCGAGAATTACGGGTCAATATAGCTACTTCATACTCGCCTTCAAGCTCGCCAAAAACCTTGGCTACTTCTGGAGATATGTGTGCATTATCCAGTGAGGCCGTCTCATGATTGGTTATTGCCTTCAGGGTTTCCGTATCATCTGCTCCGATCAGCTCTTCGACCCGCTCGCCGAAGCTTTGATCGTCCCGCTTACCTGCCCGTTGCTTTACGGCGCCCCAATCTATAGGCAGGTCGACGAGTGTTCCATCAAGATCGAAGATGATCGCTTTTATGCCTGAGCTGATTCCCATTCACCCTCTTTGACAAGCTTAAAGCCCATGTCGATCATGCGCACCCAGTACAAATCGTCTGCTAGCGCGTTTAGCTGTTGAGGTTTCTTCGCAAGCTTGCTGGTCATGCCAAGTTCGAGGTACATGGCAGGCATATTTAAGCCGGCGTGAGCAAAGAAGTTGCTGGTAGTGAAAAAGCGGCCGATGTTGATTTCGGTAACTTTTGGCACACCGTCAGATCCCTCTTTCATATCGACACAGTACACACCATGTGGCTTATCGCTGGTAGCACGCACGGCGGCTTGGCCGACCTCATTGATGTCATCGCGGTTAACGGTTTTGGCGACCGATGGCGAAGAGGTTTGTCCGCTCGGTGTTAGGTTACCGAAGATATACTCAATGCGTTCACGTGCCTGGGCTGATATCAGTTCGCCTTCGTACCACAGACTCTGCCAGGCATACTCATGACCAGGCAGGAATTCGCTGACCATGAAGTCGGGGTAATTCAGACCGCGGAAATGATTCCAGTAATCAATCCACGCATCAGCTTGATAAACGCTATCGACCGGCAAGCTGGCGCGCGAACCGGCACCACGGATAGCCCGGATCCAGACTTTAGGATGATCCTTCAGGAGTTGCTTGAGTGAAGCTTCCAGGCTGGCCTTGTCAGTAACGTGAAAGGCATCGGGTACAGCCACACCTTTTTCTTTCAGCACAGCGTTAAATTTCATTTTGTCGTGGCATAGCTCAACCTCGGCGTTAGCTGGTAAAAACGTCTTGGCTTTGATTTTATCGGTGTTTTGCGCCCAAAAGGCGACTTCGACATCCGGCTGTGGGTGCAGAAAGTCAATATTCTCTCGGTCGATAATTTTGTTGATGGTCTCAACATATTTAGAGTCTGTCACGGGCGGTACCAGATACTTTTTGTCAATATTCATAAGCTCCAGGTGATACTTTTTGGCATCCGTACCAACAACGTATAGGTCCTTGTTTGCCAGCTTCAGTGCGTCACAAAAGTTATAAGCTGCTGATCCGCCTGCTCCCGTTAGTAGTATCCGTGTCATACGCCTCCTAATTACTTTCTAACTGCTTCAAGCGCCCATTTGAGTGCCTCGCGGGCCGCCACCGGGTCCACAAGGTGTGCGTTTTTGTCTCCATGTATCTTGGCACGAAATGCTCTGAGCTCTACTGCCAAGGGCTCTTCAAAATCAACCTTAATGACTTGCTTTTCGGGTTCGCCCATCTTGCCAACGAAATTTGAGAAATTACTTTTGGAGATTGGTTCCATATTATGTTTGTAGTATTCAAGCTCTTGGGTAATGTAGTTACCCTCCAAATAGCCAGCTGAACCGGTGATACCAATGGTCCGGATTTTTACCGGTGTCAGCCAGTTAGCTTGCACGAAACCGGAAGCGTCACCGTAGTCCATGAGTATTTCAGCCGAGTCTATTTCCTTAGAGTGGTGCGTTCGTGAGCCATGACTGTAAATCTTCTTCGGCTGTTGTCCAAGTACGTGGCTCGTGATGTCAATGTCGTGCACGGCCAGATCAATAATGACATCTGTTTTCGGTTCCACCGCCGGGAAACCGCCGACACGTTTGCAGACTACTGAGGTTACTTTGCCCACCTTGCCGTCATCAACCATTTTTTTCAATTTTCGTATCAGCGGGTTGTAATGCTCAATGTGCCCGACCGTGAAAACCACACCTTGCTTTTTGGCAAGCTTGATAAGCGCGTCAGCTTCAGCTACTGTGCTGGCAATCGGTTTTTCGACTAAGCAATGAATGCCGCGTTCGAGCGCTGCCGTCGCGACTTTGGCATGAAAAGGTGTCGGTACGACTATTGATACAGCATCGGGTTTTAGCTCATCGAGCATTTTTCCAAAATCAGTAAAATGCTGAGCTTTGTATTCGGCAGCAAGTGCTTTGGTGTCTGGGTCGATGTCGGCTAGTCCAACCAGTTCGAACTCCGGTAGCAAAAAGTAATTACGCAGATGGTTCCTGCCCATGTTACCCGCCCCGATCACCGCTACGCGAGTTTTCGGACTAGACACTGGCCACCTCCTGTAAAGCAGCTGCGATTTTGCGGGCGTTAGTTTCGCTCACCTTTGGATGAACCGGCAGTGACAAAACCTGCGCGGCTGCCTTTTCGGCTTCCGGGAAATCTCCAGCTTTGAACCCCCCGCTTTTAGCGATGTGAGGAATGGTGTGCAATGGTTTCGGATAATAGACCCCTGAGCCAATGCCGCGTTTCTTTAGCTCCACGATTAATGCTTCGCGACTAACGGGAAAGGCGTCGGTCAGGCGGATGGTGTACTGATGGTAGACATGTGAGCGTCCTTTTTTAGCCTGCGGTATAACGATACCTTTAATACCGTTCAGTCCTTCATCAAAAATCCGCGCGTTGCGGTTTCGGGCTTCGTTAAACTCATCCGCCTTTTTCAGTTGCTCAACGGCGATGGCAGCTTGCAGATCAGTCATGCGGTAGTTATAACCAATGCCTTCATACTGGTACGGGCCGCTCATGCCGTGTTGCCGGAACTGTTTGATGGCCGCTAAATGTGCTTCGTCATTCGTGGTAACCATACCGCCTTCGCCGGACATGATATTCTTGGTGGCGTATAGCGAGAAGCAGCCTAGATCACCCAGGCCACCGGCCTTCTTGTCGCCATATGTGGCACCGATCGCTTGGCATGCATCTTCGACAACTTTGAGGCCGTGCCTGTCGGCGATAGCCTGTATTTCATCATAATCACAGACTTGGCCATAGAGGTGAACGGGCATGATCGCCTTTGTTTTGCTTGTCACCGCTGACTCAATTTTGCTGACATCGATATTGAATGACTCAGGCTCGATATCCACCAACACCGGTTTGGCGCCTAGAAAGAGGATTGGATTGATCGTCGCTATGAAGCTGAATGGCGTCGTAATGACTTCATCGCCTGGACCCACCCCGGCCGCATGCAAAGCCGCATGCAAAGCCGCTGTGCCGCTGTTTACGGCAGCGGCATACTCAGTCCCGCAATATTCGGCAAAGGCCGCTTCCAGCTCAGCGACTTTTGGTCCCTGCGCCAGCATACCTGAAGTCAGCACTTCGTTTACGGCGGCAATCTCCTCAAGACCAATCTCTGGCGAAGCTATGTGAATCATAAAACCCTACTTGGTTCTATTATAAAGTGTTTGTTTTTTTTCAGAAAGCTTGAGCTGGATAAGAACCTCTTTTGTGAGGATTTTAGACATTATGTATGAAATAGCGTACGTAAATTGTGATAACGCTGCACACAAGTAAGAATACTGGTAATCCTATAGCCACATTTCTGTAAAGACGCTGGCTAACGCGTATTGAGTTGCCATATAGGAGTGGTACCAAAAGCAGCACAATTGGTAAGTAGTAACGGCCTTGTAAGCCTACAATAATCTTAAAGCCTACTGGTGTAAAGTACAGATACAACGAAGCGCTAATGGCCAAAAGATAAAAGAGTACCATTCCCCAAACCAGTAATCTCTCCTTGGCGCTCAACCAAGCCTTGGTAAGTTTTTGCCCCTCGACACTGGCGAACATCAAAAGTGCCAGTCCGACATAACCGACAACCACGATGTTTTCAGCCAGCGGCGTATCAAGCCAGCCAAAATCACCAATAAATGACCGGGTTATGGTATCTCCCCAGTTATAGAAATACGTGTTCCAAAGAACATTCACGAAACTTTCGGGACTACGAATGATGAAATGCGCTTGGGCGGTTGGATTTTGATGATTAAAGTAAGCGGCGCTGACATCAATACTGTGCACGAACCAGAACCACGCCAAAAAGCAGGCAAACGGTATAGCCATAAGCCCGAGTTTTAACCATACACCGAGTCGCTTGGATATTGGCAGCCGATCGTTTCCAAGCAGCAGAACCAGTGGTAAGAAAACAAACATGATCTGCTTGCTCATAGCCATAAGAATGCCCATAAGGAGTAAAATGGCAACTTCAAGCCAGGTTATTTTCGCCGTCTTTTCGCGGAGCTTTAATATAAAGGTCAGGAACAAGACAAGACTGCCAATAGTTACAGCATCGGCATTAATAGTAGCCCCCTGGAAGAGCATCATTGGCAAAAGCCCGATGGCTACAAGCGCCCATTTCTTGCGTGGCAGGAAGCGTATACCAAACGCAATGGCCGTGATGAGGAAGACTAGGTCGGCTAATCGAGCCATGTAAAACAAGGCTATTGGCCGCGCTTGGAATACTCTACCGGCTGCCACGGCTGTCGCTGATGGTAAATAGGCAAGTGGTGAATACTGCGCAGTTGCCGAAAAGTCATAGGATTTTTTGTGGCTAGCGTTAAGCCTAACGGAAGCGGCGTGCCGGGTTTCAGCCGTATGATATTTGTGCTGCGGATAGAATTCCAGGTTGGCAGCATCGGTAGCGCTCACGATTTGTCCAAGTGATGTAGGTAAGTTGCCGCCGGCACCGCCTTTTATGGAATCAACGACGAAGTTCCCTTCCGAGATCTGATATACCCGGTAGAAGTGAACAATCTCGTCAGCACCTTGGAATGGCGGCGTAATGATTACGAAGGCGATGCCAAAAATGGCGGCCATGATCACAAAGAACCTGACTGGTCCGTGCCGCAGTACAACGTCTTTTACCGCCCCCAACATTGCACTTATTGTAGCAGTTTATGTGTATTGCGCGTTACTGTGAAATTGACGAACCTGAGGGAATGAGCGAGGCAAAGTAGTCGCTCACCTGTACTGTATTCGAGCCAGTGCCCCCATGAGCAATGTAGGCATTGAAGTTGGTGAAGGCCTGCTTTTGACCGCCCGAAATCATGTATATAGTGCCTGAGCTTACCCGAATGAAACTGCCGAGCGTCTGGCTATTAACTTGAAGTGCGTTACACATATTCCCGCCGTTCACGAAGTCGCCGGCATTGAACCCATAAGTTGCTAATGATCCCGATGCAATGTTAAAGACCTGTCCGCCACTACCGACATAGTAGTTGCTGCCACAAAGTATCTTGTCTTGCACGCCCGAACCGACAGTATAACTGGAGAGGTCGCTATTGCTCATAGTACGTACATTGAGTGGCAAGCCAAGCTCCTGTGGGTAGACGAAGCTGCTGATGGTGAATAAGTTTGAACTGTCCTTAACCACATAGACTGTGGCCGAGTTGGCGGTTTTGACCAGACTGCCTGGAGCATACATTGTTGTTCCCGTCGACATCTGGCCGACGTAGACACTCGTCAGCACGTTAATGGACAGTGGTGTATTTAGGCTGAGCAGGTCATTCCAGCCGGGTATGGGGTGCTTCTGGCCACTGGAAACGTAATAGATTGTAGCGTCGGTGTTCGATTTGACCAGCTTGGTCACGGCCGGTCCGCTCACCAGCTTGTTGGTTTGGCCAGCTGTAAGCGGGATGAAATCGCTAGTTGAACACGCATAGCCATAGTCAACAACGTCACCAGAACAGTTCGTAAAGGGCAGTTTTATGCCGGCATTTACCAGATAGAGGGTACCGTCCGGGCCTTGAACCATGTTGCCGACAGCTTGCCCAGTAGTGAATTGGGCAAGATAGGCGTCGTCCACAAAACGAAGCCCCAGCGTGCTGAAGTCGTTCAGCAAGCCTAAGCTGTCGACTGGGTACTTGGTGTTGTTATCGGAATTTACAATGTATACCTGGCCATTGCTAGGTGTGCGCACCAGCTCACCGGTTGTGGAACCAAACCATAATGTGAAGTAGTAAACGAAGTTGTAACTACCGCTGTAATATAGGCCGGTTGTACCGAATCTTGGCACCCCATTAATACCATTTGGATTGTTGTAGACATGCGGCGTATAGCAATAGAGCGTTGCAGTAGACATATTAGTAAGCGTGAAGGTTTCGTACGCCGTACCGTTATCGTCAGTGAATGTTACGGTGTTGCCGGCTTTAAGTGGCGCGCTGTAGTAACGAGTTGCGCTGTTGCAGGGATAGCTGGATGGTGTATACCCCCACCAGTTGTTGCCGCTACCAAGTTCAATGTCTGTTCTAAACTGCCAGGCGCCATTATCAACCTGATTGAAGAAGCCGGGGAAGCTACAGCCCCCAGAATCAGGACAGCCATACCCCATGGCAAAATTGATCTGCGAGGACGTTGGGTTGGGTGTGGTGATAAGTGACTGTTCCTTTTGCAAAGTTGCCAATATGGCTTCTGGATTTATCCCGTAAGCTCGGGCGGCGTCGTAAATAATCTGGGCAGCGACTTGAACCGTGCCACAGCTATAAAACTGGGTGTAATAGGCGTAGTGCGGACCCGAGCTGCTACCACAGTTTTCAACGTCGCGGACATTGGCTAAGCCGCTGCCCTCAGCATTCAAAAACGCCTGGATTTGCGAAGCCGTCATGGTGCTGCTATCGCGGAAAACCGGGTCGTCAATCAGGTCGTTCGTAATATTTGGCGCACTCAGCGTTAAGGCACTTGCCCGTGGAGCGCTACCAAGACCCACAAAAAGCAGACCCAAAGTGAGGGCCAGAAAGAAGAGTAGGGTATGTTTGCGTCTAAACATCAGCTGCCTTAAAAGTTAACCGGTACTTGTACTTCATTAATCTCTTTGCCGTTAGCATCGATGTTGAATATGTCCAAACGCCCACTACTAGCATACGGTTTAAAATTAATAGAAGCTGAAAAGCTTCCGTTTACAACGCTGATTGCTCCTTGAGCCAGTACCCCGACTTGATCATCGATAAGCCTATATTGCACCGTGCTACTGGTAGCCGCGCCGGTAATCGTATCGCCCGATTTCAGTGTTGAGTTTTTCAGCGGTGACTTAAGTGTTACGGCGCCAGAAGTTGAGACGGCCCACTGGCTGGGATTGTTAGACACGCCGCTCGGGACCTGGCCGTTATTATCAGTAGCCGTGCCGTTATTGGTTGTGGAGCTCGGGGTTTTCGGATTCTTAGGTGGTGGTGCCTTCGAGGACGGCTCCCCTTGTACGTTTGCCTGTGTGCCCGGCGGATTAGCCGAGTGGAAAAAGTGTGTCATGTTCGTTACTTCCAAAACAGTGACAACGGCGGCAATTACCACCAACCCCAGGATTACGTAAGGCAGCTTGCTTCGCTTTGGTGTACTCTGTCTAGCCATGTTTTTATTTTATCTTCCTCTGATCATTAATTATAGTGTCCGTTTGCGTTTTTAGCAACTTGTTAGTGGGTGTTGTAAACAGCGCTATTGTGCCCTTTTGCGCGCCTGGTATTCGAGTGAGTGACGATTGATTTCTTCATCGGTCAAACTGCGCGCTGCTTTGCGGATAGCCCGTCTGAGCATGACGTTGTAGGCGGGGGCTAGAAAAAAGTCGTGAACCTTTTCGCCAAACGTAAATTCTTTGTCTCGGAACAAGAAGCGATAGTCTTGCAGCGTGGCTTTGAGTGAGCCGAAAACCAATTCTCGCAGGCCGGCCTGTGCGATGTAGCCAGTACTTTTTCTGAGTCCGACGTACTCGTCAAATTTTCGTTTAAAGTACTTCACTAAGGGGTAGTCGTGCGAATGATTGACCGAACCAAGCGGCGCGTAGGCTTTGAGGTAGCCGGCGCTTAGCATATCGATGCCCATCAGCTGATCCTCGGCATAGTTTACATCCTGGAACTTAACCTTTTCCCAGGCACTCTTTCGGATTGCCGAGTTAACATCCGACATAAAATTATTAGTGATGCTGAGCGCGTCGGTGAGATCACTTTTGCGTTGCAGGGAAATTGAGCCGTCGTCGCCAAACGATTTGAAAACTGTGGCCACTTCACGCTTGAGGGTTACGAAACAGTGCGATCGCGGGATCTGTTTGCCAAACACGCACCCTACTTTGTCACTGACGGAAAAGGGTTCAATCATGTAGTCCAGCCACTGATCATGCGATGGCACGGCATCATCGGTTAGGTATACTACGTAGTCACTGTTGGACATTGAGGCGCCAAGATTACGTGTCTTGCCATGTCCAAATTCCTTATTTGGTATCTGGTGTAGCCTGACTTTTGGAAAACTTTTAATAATGCTCAGCGTGCTCTCCCGTGACCCAGAATCGATCACCAGAACTTCGTAACTAAGTTCGGTTTTCTGAGAAAAAATAGCTGCCAACACGTCACCGATATATTCATCGCCGTTAAAGCTTGGGATAACGACGGTGGCATCGAGCTTAGCCATGAAGCTCCTCCTGTTCCAGGACGTAACTCCAGGTTTTTCTGATGCCTTCCTCAATGTCAATTTCTGGCGGCATGGAAAACTCGCTTTGGAAGCGATCGGTGTTGAGCACTACTTTACTGACAAAAGTCGAGGGGGCTTCCTTGTGTTCTTTCTTAATCGGCTTACCCGTTATTTTAGCCATAACGTCAATCAACTCATTAATGGTCAGGCCGTGGCCGCTGCCGAGATTGTAAACATGGTGTTCGGCCTTCTCAAAACTACCAACGATCATTCTGGCAATGTCCGAAACGTACACGTAATCCCGGACCATGGTGCCATCACCCAAAATCGTGATTGGTTGATTGGCGGCAATTTGCTCCAGAAAGATGTTGATAACCCCTTGTTTGGCGTGCAGAGCGTGGCGCTCCCCATAAGGATTTGAGATACGGAAAACTAAGCTTTCCAGGCCAAATTTCCGCTTGAAGTAACGCAAGTAGTGCTCGATGGTGAGCTTGCCAATCGCATACGGTGACACCGGTTGCGGCAGGGTGGTTTCCGGGATAGGTTCACCGCTGGTGCTGCCATAAATAGCACCACCGGTTGAAGCGAAAATGACCTTCTTTATTCCCTGACCCACACACTCTTCGAAGAGATTGATGCTCATTTTTACGTTGGTCTCGATATCGATTAGCGGATCGTTCTCGGCGGTAGCTGGCGTAGTCGTGGAAATGAAATGGAAAACGTATTCGATGCCTTTCAAGGCGTTTTGCAGATCATCGCGATTTAGAAAATCCCCGTCAAACAGTTCGACTTTTTCTTGCGAAGAGAACCGAAGTGGCGCATCTTTAAAGCGCCCAAAGGCACGCACATGATGGCCGCTAGCTGCCAATGCATCAACTAAATGGCTGCCAATAAATCCGTTCGCGCCTAGCACTAAGCAGTTAGCCACGACTGCCCCCGAGCAAAACCTTCTCTACTTGGCGTGTAGAGTTTTCCCAGCTGACATCAGCCACGCTGTCTGAAAGTTTCTTGGAATAGTCTGGGGTGTTCTTTTTGACAGCTTGCACCAAGGCTTCTGCCAACGCGTCTGGAGAGGCAGTGGCGTAGTCAATACAAGGATTATCGCTTACCAGTCGGTTGTTTGGGCCATCGGTAACCACCGGAACCGTTCCGCACGCTAATAGTTCAAGCGGTAACAACGACATGTTAGTGAGCGATATGACAAGCCCGGCGGCGCAACGATTGTAGAGGGCTGATAGTTCGTTCAGTGGTACTGCTTTGTGGTTTTCATATGGGAATGGTACGTCGTACTCACTCACATCCCAGCCAGCAAGATTGATCCTGTAGTCTGGCATTTGTTTGTGAAACAGATTGAGCGTCAAAATACCGAGCTCAAATCCCCGTCGTGCCGTGACAGGACGAGCATAAAAAAAGACTTCTTTGCGCGGGCCGTCGTTGGTGTTGGCATAGAGGCTTTTTTCGGCGCCGAAATTGTAGCTGTCGCAGGTCATACCGTAGTCTTTCGTCAGTTTGCTGCTAAGCCACTTACCGGCAGTGATGCCATGAAAGCCAAATTTATAGGTGTTTTCGGCCAAAATATATTCAGCGCCCATGGGGTAGAACATCGGCTCAAAATCTTGCACGAAGTAGTACTTTTTTACGTCGAGCAGTGAATTATACACTGGGTAGGCCGTTTCCCAGCCGGTTGCTATTAATATGTCCCCTTTGGTCACCTGACTGCCCTTTTTCAGCCACTCAACATTTTCCAGATTTAGATCGTAGTAGTTCTGGATCCGCTCCTGAATTATTTCAAGGTTCGGGAAATCTTTGGTGCTATATAAATAGATATAATTACGTACACCTTTGGAGTCGAGGTGCTTGATGAACCTAAAGATGTTCTGGTGCCCGCCGCTACTGCCACCGGGGGGTGACATCACCCACGTTATAGTTTTAGGTGGTTTAGCTCCGGAGGAAGTGATCTTCTTAGGTTTAGTTGCCCACTGGGCGCTCAGAGCATCCTGGTTGGCTACAAGGAAGGCGAATTTTTTCTTGCGATGCGTGCTTTTGTGTCGCATTTTTTGGATTTTCTGTAGCGCGCGTATCAAAAGCGCGATCATCCCCTCGCTCCTGAGGAGCCGCCAGGCGTATCTTACTTTATGTTCCTGTTTCTCTTCTCTAGACATTTTTCTCCTTTACCCCTACGCTTTTGACCTGAATCTGATGCTTTGGCTGCAAAAGATACGCAGGGTATGACCAGCCGGCAGTTTTAAATTGAACCGGCTGTTCCAGGGAATCGTAAACCACTCTTCCCTCCTTGCCGGCCAGTGTTGGTTGGACATAGTAGGTGCCGTCACTCATTACATTGTCTAGCGTAAATTCAACTTCAAACTCGTCGCCTGCATTGTAGTTCTCTATTTTGACTTTCATAGCTTTAGTATTTGTGGCAAAAATCGGGTGGTTCAATTGATCATAAATCGTTATACCAGCAATAACGTCGTCGGTTTGCTGGTTGGCTCTCGCTCTTAACTGTAGCGAGATTTTATCTTCGGGCTTAAAAACGTACTTGTGCCCCTTGGCGTCACCCATACTGAAACCTACAATCTGCAGCCGTTTGTCCCCGTCGGCCGTGTCATCTTTGAAGCCCTTCAAATTAGATGTTGCAATGGTGGCCTCAGTGTTCAGCTCATTATATTGCTTGGTAACTTCATTGGCTTCGCCGATCGCCACCACGTCCCCCTGGTTAATAAGCATAGCGCGGTTGCAGTACTCCTCCACCGAAGACATGTCATGGGTCACGAGAATAATGGTTTTCTTTTGTCGTTTGAAGTCGGCGAACACATCAAAGCACTTCTTTTGAAAGTTAGTATCGCCGACCGCAAGCACCTCGTCAATCAGCAAGATGTCGCTGTCTGCTCGAATGGCAATGGAAAATGCCAGCCGCACCTGCATGCCTGATGAATAGTTTTTAAGTTTCTGGTCCATGAAGCGCTCCAACTCTGCAAATTCGACGATGTCATCATACATTTCGTTCATCTCACGACGATTGAAGCCAAGCAGCGCGCCATTAAGAAATACGTTTTCCCTGCCTGTTAGCTCGGGGTTAAAGCCAACCCCCAGCTCAATAAACGGCGTTAGCTTACCGTTGACCTTCACTTTGCCTTCTGTCGGGGCATAAATACCGGCTAGGATTTTGAGCAGCGTGCTTTTACCGCTACCATTGCGCCCTATAATGCCAAAGAACTCGCCGGCTTTAATATCCAGGTTGATGTCTTTGAGGGCTTGCTGTTTTTCATAACCCTTATTGCGCTGCCCAAGATTGATAATCGTACTTTTGATTGAAGATTGCTTCTCGTATGGCAACCTAAAAACCTTGCTTAAGTGTTCGACTGTGATTGCTGAGGCAGATTCGGCGTCCATATCAGATATTCTCCGCAAAATACATTGACTGACTTCGGAAATAACTGACGCCAATCACAAGTACGACAATCACAACCAGAAAAGGAATATACGTATACCAGCCGCCGTCAAAAACCTTTTGGGCGGTGAGCGTCTGATGCGTGACGGCGGCATAGCGGGCAGCTTGAATTGCCTGAGCCATGGGGTTTAAGAGGATGAGCTTTTGCAGTGTATGGTTAGTGATAACGGTTAAAGGGTAGAGAATCGGTGTTAAGTAAAAACCGGCCTGGAGAATAACTTCCCAGATGTAGCCAATGTCCCGAAACTTCACGTACGCGGCCGACAAAAACAACGACAGGCCAAGCGCGAAGAGATAAACCTCGACAAGGATAAGCGGTAGCCAGAGAATGGTAAGCTCAACAGGAACATGGTTTATGACCATAAAAATGATGATGACAATCATGTTGAGTAAGAGGTTGATAACGGCTGAGAGGCTGCTGCTGAAAATGATAATCCAGCGCGGGATTTTAATTTTTCGGATTAAGTCACCTCTGCCGACTATCGACCCCAGGCTCTGCATCGTCATCTCGAGGAAGAAGTTCCAAATAACAATCCCCAGCAGAAGATAGACCGGGTAGTGGGGCACGCCTTTGCCAAGCCGCAAAAATTTAACAAAGACAAGATACAAGATAAGGAACAAGAGGAGTGGGCGCAGTAATGACCAGGCATACCCAAGGACGGAGCCCTGGTAACGAAGCTTGAAATCGGTGCGGACAAGCTCACTCAGCAAAGCCCTATTTTGCTTTGAGAAAATATGTCTCATGTTTTGCGTTATTATAGAGGAAATGGTTAATTTCGTCGATGTCTAAGATCTACGTGGTCGTGCCGAATTGGAATGGGGCTGATAGCCTTGGAGCATGCCTTGATTCGCTGTTGGCGCAGTCGCACAAGGCCACGGTTATTGTCGTCGACAACGGCTCGAAGGACGGTTCGCTCGAGCTGCTCGAAAAGTACGAGCAAGTCGAAGTTATCAAACACACCGAAAACAAAGGCTACGCCGGTGGCGTGAATCCTGGTTTTCAAAAGGCCATTAATGACGGGGCGGACTACGTGGCAGCGTTCAATAACGATGCCGTGGCCGACAAACATTGGCTGCAGGAACTCGCGAAAGCCCTCGACAAAAAGCCCGATCTCGGCATGGCAACCTGCAAGCTTTTGAGCGCCGATGGCAAACATATCGACAGTACGGGCGACTACTACACCGTTTGGGGTTTGCCATACCCGCGCGGTCGCGGCGAAACAGACCTCACGAAATACGACGATCAGACTGAGGTGTTTGGCGCCAGCGGCGGGGCTAGCCTGTACCGTGTTAAAACACTGCAGGGGATCGGCCTGTTCGACGAAGACTTCTTTGCCTACTACGAAGATGTCGACCTCAGTTTTCGCGCCCAGCTGGCCGGGTGGCAGGTCGCGTACGTGCCGTCATCCATTGCCTACCATCAAATCAGCGCCACCAGCAGCAAAATCAAGGGTTTCGCTACCTATCAGACGATGAAAAATCAGCCATTGCTCTTGCGCAAGAACGTGCCGAAGCGATTTTACAACCGCGTGCTCTGGCGCTTTACCCTGGCACACGTGCTGTTTTATCTGCGAGCCATTAGCCGTGGTCAGGGCTGGATGGCGACCAAAGGCGACCTGCGCGGCACGTATTTAATGATGAAGAAGGGCGCTGAGCGACGCAAAATCCAAGCCGCCAAGCAGGTAAGTGACGACTACATCTGGGATATACTCGTACACGACCTGCCGCCCAATGCCAACGCACTCCGAAAACTTCGTGGAAAATGGTGGAAGCTGCGCAGGAAAAAGGCTTCATGAGCAAGATCGTCATCGACGCCCGCGAACTCAGAACCAGCACCGGCCGTTACATCGAGCGCCTGCTTTACTATTTGCAAGACATCGATCACGACAATGACTACACCGTGCTGCTCAAGCCGCAGGACGTCGCGGGCTGGACCCCAAAAACTCAGAACTTCTCTAAGCTGGACTGCCCATACAAAGAATTTACTTTCAGTGAACAGCTAGGCTTCAAAAAACAGCTCGACAAGCTACAGGCCGATCTCGTCCACTTTGGCATGACCCAGCAGCCGGTGCGGTACCGGGGCAAAGTCATCACTACCATCCACGACCTCACAACGTTGCGCTTCCAGAATCCCGCTAAGAATCCGCTCATCTATAGATGTAAGCAGCAGGTCTACAAATACGTCATTAAGCGGGTTGCCCGGAAATCAACGCTCGTTCTTACCGCCACAAATTTTGTGAAACAGGACATTATAAACTTCACCCGCGTAAATTCTGAAAAAGTTATCGTAACTCCCGAGGCAGCAGACGCGATAGCCGAAGCGCCGCAACCTGTTAGTGGGCTTGAGAATGAGCAATTCATCATGTACGTCGGGCGACCAACGCCACATAAAAATCTGGGGCGGCTGATCGAAGCCTTTGCCAGCCTGCAATCGCAACACCCCAACCTAAAGCTCGTCCTGGCTGGCAAAAAAGACGCTAACTATCGACGGGTTGAGACAGCTGTTAGAAAGCGCGGGTTAAGCAATGTGGTCTTCACCGATTTTGTCAGCGAAGCCCAGTTGCGCTGGCTGTACGAGCACTGCACAGCCTACATCTTTCCCTCGCTCAGTGAGGGGTTTGGTCTGCCTGGCCTCGAGGCCATGATGCATGGTGCACCAGTGGTCAGCAGCAATGCCACCTGCCTGCCAGAAGTGTACGGGGACGCGGCCCACTACTTTGATCCCGTTGACGTGAAGGCCATGGCGGCGGCTATCCATGATGTTTTGACCGATACAAATCTGCGGGCTGGGCTTATTGCCAAAGGTAAGGTGCAGGCTGCGGAGTACTCCTGGCAGAGGATGGCCGAGCAGACCCTGGCCGCCTACAGACAAGGACTGGCAAGTTAGGTCTCTTTTCTGACAATCCTCAGCTTTACTTAAGATCGCAGCGCTACGATTTGGGCGTTACTAAAGCGCTTGCGCTAAGGCGTATAATAGATAACGGTAATGGTTGGGTTTCAAACAAAAATATTAAATATTTTGCGTTCGCCGCAATTTTTTGCGGCCATTTTGCTGTTATTTTTCATCGAATCCGCCTGGATTGCCGTTTCGGCAGCCTATCCGATGGTTTTTGATGAAAATTCGCATTTCACCGTTATCCAGGCGTACGCACACCATTTGAATCCCTTCTTTGCGACCCATACGCCGCTGATGGACTCATCTGGCGCCGTCTCGCGTGAGCCGTCCTTCCTTTATCGCTATCTGATGAGTTTCCCCTACCGCGTGATTTCAGCTATCACCGGTGATCAAATGATGCAGATTATTGATCTGCGCTTTTTGAACATCTTTATGTTCGGCGGCGCCCTCATCCTGTTCCGACGCTTGCTGCTAAAAACTAAGGTGTCGTCGGCAATTATTCACGCCGCGCTCTTGTTCTTCGTGTTGACACCGGTCGTGCCGCTGCTGGCCGGGCAGATTAACTATGATAATTTAGTGATGCTCGTGACAGCGGCAGCGCTGCTGATGACCGTTTCCATCAACGAGAGCCTGACCCGCAACAAGCGCCTGCCAATTGCCCAAAGCCTCTGGTTGCTAACACTCTGCCTGCTCGGCAGTCTCGTACAGTTTGAATTCCTGCCGATATTTGCCGCTATCGGGCTGTGGCTGTGCTGGCAAGCATATCGGTCGTATCATGCCAGAGAGATCGACCTCGTTGGTACTGCCAAGACTGGTTGGCAAACAACTCCGCGTGTCCGCAAACTTATTGTCGTCACGCCTTTGGTCATTGCTATTGGCTTATTCGTAGGTATGTATGGCGTTAACCTGGCTCGCTACCACACCTTGACCCCAGACTGTGGCCAGGTGTTGAGCGCTCAGCAATGCGACACGAATGCCACTTGGGTACGCGCTCAAACGGCGTTGGCCCACAAAACACACGTTAACACTAATCCGATATTATTCGCCGGCAGCTGGACCTACCGCATGTTCATTGCCATGTTCTACACCTCTAGCGGTGGTGCCAGCCCACAAGCCAATTATTTGAGCATTAATCCCCTGCCCTTGATCTTCCTGACCGCGCTGGCCGTCTTCGCCGTTGGCGTCGTACTGCTTGTCCGCTACCGTCATGTCTTGTTCCAAGGATACGAACATCTTGGATTCCTGCTCTTCGTTTCTTTGCTTTACGTAGCCGTGCTGTGGCTACGGAACTATCAAGATTTTGTACATTTAGGCGTCAAGGTGGCGATTAATGGCCGCTATCTATTCCCGGTCGCCCTGCCCTGTATGATTATTCTGGCGCTGGCCTTCCGTCAGCTCTTCGGACACCGACTACAGCTTAAGGCCGCTTTTCTGGTAGGCGTTTTTGTACTCTTCCTCCAAGGCGGAGGCGCTCTAACCTACATTACAGCCAGCAACCCGGCTTGGTACTGGCAGAACCGCACCATTACCGGCCTGAACAAGGTGGCTCAACAGATTGTAAAACCGCTTATTATTGTTAAAACACCGTTGCGCAGTTTCGGGAAGTATTAGTTCTTAGATCTCAGTTCTTGGATCTTGGAAAGCATCACCACGCAAAACTACATATTGCGGCCAAATGAACAGCTCTGCCATCGTGTCCTAAGGGCCGCAACACTGCGCTCAAACTCCACTAAAACCTCGGGTTACCACAGCCCTAAGATCCAAGGTCTGAGATCTAAGAACTGCTCTCCACCTTGAGCACAATGTGTCGATCACGGCCTTCGCCGACCGAGTCGCTGCTCAGCCCGTATTCAGCAGCCAGCTGGTGTATAATTCGCCGGTCGGCGGCATTCATAGGTTGCAAATCCATCGGTTCACCAGAATCACGAACCTGTTTTACCCACTCTTCAGCCCTGTCGCGCAGGCGGTCGGCGCGCTGTTTTTTATACTCGGCGATGTCGACGTTCACGCGAGTATGAGAGAAGTCGTTATTTTTGAGTGCCGTACTGGTCAGGTACTGCAAGGAGCGCATGTTTTCACCGCGCTGGCCGATCAGAAAGCCGTTGAGGTGTGTGCTCGGCACATTCAGCTGGATAACCTCGTCGTCGCTGGTGGCATAGACATCAGTGTTGAGGCCGAAGAAAGACAACAGGTCTTCAATATACTTCTTGGCATAGACGATAGCTTCTTCCATTGAGTCGTTCATCGGGCGCTCCATTCGGTCACTTTAGTCAAAAGCTGAAGGCTGGAAAGTCCAAATGCCGCGGCAGGTAACACCGATTGTTCGGCTTTAGGCTTTAGGCTTTTGACCTTAGACAAGAACTGTTGGTTCATTTCTTCCTCCTCTTTTTAGCTTTGGAGGATTTTTTGGTTTTGGCAGGTGTTTTCTTAGCGGGCTTTGTTACGACCTCGGCTTCGGGGATGCTGCTCACGTCCTTTTTGGTTTTGCCATCTGCCAGGTCTTCCATCTCTTCTTCGTCATCACGCAGTATGAAGGCTTGCTGGATGTAGGCCACCACGCCACCGGTCAGCCAGTACAAGCTGAGCGCCGATGGGATGTTGACGGTGAAGAGGAAGATCATAACTGGCAACAGGAAACGCGTGCTACGACCGACAGCGGCATTGACCTCGGACTGGTCGGCCTGTTTCCCTTGACCGGCCGACTTGAGGATATCGCGCAGTGAGCGCTGATCCTTGGCCTGCGGCATCAGCTGCTTGCTCTGGTAATACTGGGCCACGGCGCTGCCGAGAACGATCAGCATGGCCGGCCAGTAAACGCCGCCATGCGGATTTAGCGCCGCGCGCTTGAGGTTCACGACGCCAAAGAGCGTGTCATCGAACTGGTGAATGTCGTGCGCCAACGTCTGCATCCAGCTCAAGTGCTGAATGAACGGGTAGGAGAAGGTGATCATCGAGTGCGGATCGGCAATCACCTTGCGCAGGCCGCTGTAGAGACCGATGAGAATAATCAGCTGGATGATGAGGATTGGAAAGGTGCTGAAGGGGTTGATGCCCTTCTCTTTGTAGAGCTCCATGAGCATGGCCGACTCTTTCTGGCGATCACCCTTGGACTCTTTCTTGATGCGTTTGAGTTCGGGCTGCAGGTCGCGCATGGCCTTGGCCTGGTGCAGCTGCTTTTTGACCAGCGGCCAGAGCAGCAAGCGAATGATGACGGTAAAGATAATCAGCGCCAGGCCGAAGTTGTGGCCAGGCAGCAAGGCATAAACCAGCACCAGTAAATTAAAGATGGGCTGAACAATTAGGGTGGTAAACATGCGTGTTGAAACGAATCCCGTTTATTTTCTTAGATATAACTATACAGGAGATGGCCCACCTCTGCCACCGCTACCGTACTACACCGTCTTGGCCAGCAGGTTGTCGACCAGCTTTTGGAGTTTGGCAGCCTCAAGCTCCGTTATCTGATCGCTGAAAACAGTGAAGATGAGGTCGGTGCCGCTGGGTATGTTGTGTGGCGTCCGCCGGACACATTCGTACACCCGGCGGCGGATGCGGTTTCGCTTCACGGCCGATTTGTGAACTTTGCGACTCACCACGACGGCAACGCGGTAAGGCCGCCCGGGGTCGCGGCGGGCGAACTTCAGGTTCATCAGCGGCCCGCGCACATTCTGCCCGCGGCCATAGACTGAACGCAGGCTGTTATAGCCATGGAAGCGGTGCGGGCGTGCCAACATGATAATAGTTTATAGTTTTTGGTTTGTAGTTTATAGAGTTTGTGTGAGCGAGGGGCGCCAGCAACCCATACAAGGCTTAGCTGACTCTATAAACCACAAACTACAAACTATAAACCCTCAGGCGGAGAGCCTGGTGCGGCCTTTGGTGCGGCGGCGCTTGAGCACGTTTCGGCCGGCTTTGCTGGCCATTCGCTTCATAAAACCGTGTTCGCGAGCACGCTGGCGTTTCTTGGGCTGATACGTTCGTTTGGGCATAAAAATCCTTGCTGTGTTCTAGATGACTATATCTGTTATGGCCATTTTTGTCAAAAAGCGGCAACCATATCGTGGCGGGCCGGACTGGCTTGTAGTTTTCACAATAATTACTCGCTTTTCACGAACGGTTTTCCACTAAATGGCAATAATTATCCACAGAATTACAGGGGTGCTTTTGGGATGTGCATAAACTTCTCTCTTGTCGTGTGATTTTTGTCGCAGGCCCAAAATTGACGACCAAAGGGTGTGGAAAACTGGCCAAGGTTCGCGTATATTAAGCTTCATACACTAAGGGAGTGGTATGCAGCCGGATAGTTTGTGGCAAGCGGTTTTGGGGGAGATAGAACTCTCGGTTTCAAGAGGTAATTTTGTCACCTGGTTTAAAAACACCTGCCTGCTCAAGCAAACGGAAGACAGCATTGTCATCGGCGTGCCTAATATTTTTATTAAAAATCAGCTTGAGAAAAAATACGGCGATCTAATAGCTGAAACGCTTCGCAAAAACGGCGTGGACGTTAAGCGTATTGAATATAAGATGTCGTCGGCAGCCCAGTCTAAGCTCCCGGCGGCTCCACCCGATGCTGCCCACGAACGAAGTGACAGCCCGCAGCAGCGCCCGGCCACCAAGCCCGAGGGCAGTAGCCTGGTGCACTCGTATAGGCAGGGGTTGAATGAGCGCTATACCTTCGACAGTTTCATCGTCGGTGCCAGCAACGAATTGGCGTTCGCCGCCTGCCAGGCGGTTTCTCAGCAGCCGGGCACGCGCTATAACCCGCTCTTTCTGTACGGCGGTGTCGGGATCGGCAAAACACACCTGATCCAGGCCGTCGGCAACGTGCTCGCCCGGCGCGATCCCAATGCCCGCGTCCTCTATATTTCGACGGAGCAGTTTGTGCAGGAATTCGTAGACGCCTTGCGTTTTCGTAAAACCGCTGACTTTACCAGCTACTATCGTACGGCTGACGTTCTGATCGTCGATGACCTGCAGTTTATCGCCGGTAAAGAAAAGGTTCAGGAAGAGTTTTTCCATACCTTCAACGCGCTGCACCAGGCCAATAAACAGATCATTATTAGCGCCGATAAGCCGCCGAAGGACATACCAACCCTCGAGGACCGGCTGCGCTCCCGTTTCACCGGTGGCATGAGCATCGACATGCAGATCCCCGACTTTGAAACCCGCTGTGCCATCGTGCAAGCCAAGGCGCAAAACCACCAAATCGAACTCTCTCAAGATGTTATTGAGCACTTGGCCTCTAATGTTCAGACCAACATTCGAGAACTGGAGGGCGCCCTTAATCAGTTGTTGGCCTTTTGCGAAATGCGCGGACTTGAGCCGTCACTAGCTATCGCTTCCAGCCTGCTGAGCGTCAACAAAACTCGGCCCAAACATTTGAGTGCCAAACAAATTATCGAGCGCACCGCCCGTCACTTCCAGATACCCATCGAAGATATCGTGGGGCCGAAGCGCGATAAAGACATTGTGGTGCCCCGACAAGTTGCCATGTATATGTTGCGCAGCGAGCTACATCTAAGTTTCCCGAAAATCGCTCGGGAACTGGGGCGAAAGGACCATACCACGGCTATTCACTCCGTTGATAAGATCGAGAGGGAGTCACGAGTGGATGCCTCACTCCGTATGGCGATTGCCGAGATTAAGGAGCACTTGTATGCCTAGAGCGCGTTTCCAAACCCTGTTCATTGCCTGTGTAAAAACTGTGTGCTGGGTGGTTATTTACTGTGTAAGACTTACGTTATTAACCACAGCGGGTTGGCCTGTTGGTCAAGTCCATGTGAAAAAGTACCGGGTTTTTACTCCAGAATTCCGCAGGCAATACCCCCTGCTTTTCCACGGCTCAAAAACGCTTAGTACCCCTGTTTTGGTGAAGGTTTTACCCACTTTCCACACCCTCTATAAAGATAACTACAAATTATATAAACTAATTACCTTATAGGAGGCCGAGCATGAAACTTCAAGTCACCCAGGAAAACCTAAACCGCGCCCTCGGATCAGTCGCTCGGGTGGCTAACGCCCGAGGAACTCTAGCGATACTGGCAAACGTACTCATCAAAACCAGTAACAACCGCCTCAGTATCTCAGCCACCAATCTTGACATTGCCATTACTCACTACATCGGTGCCAAAGTAAGTGACGAAGGCTCGATCACTGTACCCGCCCGCCTTATGCAAGACTTCGTTAGTAGTCTCCCGGAAGGCGTCATCAACCTGGATCTTCAGGAAACCAAGCTTCACGTCACAACCGACCAGTACAAATCAGTTGTTAACGGTATTGTCGCCGATGACTTTCCGGTAATGCCCTCGATAGCGAAAGGCAGTGGCTGGACAGTTGAAGGCGCAGTGTTTAAGCGAGGGCTGCAACAGATTGTTTTTGCAGCCAGTAATGACGAAACTCGGCCCGTCCTGACCGGAGTTCTACTCCATACCCTGAACGGAAAGCTGTATATGGGAGCCACAGATAGTTATCGTCTGGCTGAGCGGCAGCTTGGCGCCAATAAAGAAACAGTAAAGCTCCTCATCCCCGCGTCGGCGCTACACGACTTGCTTCGAGTGTTGGGTGACGGTGAAGAAAAAGTTGCAGTAACACACGATGATCAACAGGTATTGTTCCAAGTTGGTGATGTCGAACTGGTTACTCGGCTTGTTGAAGGTAATTACCCCGATTACCGTAAATTGATTCCTGAAAAATTCGAAACG
>CAZHJG010000012.1:0-25943 GCA_964533425.1 uncultured Candidatus Saccharibacteria bacterium
TTCGAGAAGATTTACTTCCACTGGATCGACATCCTGCGCGACTGGTGCGTCAGCCGGCAGATCTGGTGGGGGCATCGCATTCCGGTCTGGTATCGCACCGATACAGACGGTAGGGAAGAGACCTATGTGGGCGTCCAGCCGCCGACCGATCAGAGCGAGGGCTGGCATGAGTGGGAGCAGGATCCGGACACGTTGGATACCTGGTTCAGTTCGGCTTTGTGGACCTGGAGCACGCTCATTGACCCGGCGCTGGCGCAGGATTATTCGCTGTCGCTAGATGAGCTTTTGAAGCGCAGCGATGACTTCCAGGCGTATCACCCTACTACGGTTATGGAAACGGGCTGGGATATCCTCTTTTTCTGGGTGGCGCGCATGATTCTGGCCACGACGTATGTGACTGGAGAGGTGCCGTTTAAGACCGTCTACTTGCATGGTTTGGTGCGTACGGAGCATGGCAAAAAGATGAGCAAAAGTGACCCGGAAACCATCATCGATCCGCTGGAAGTTATTCCGGAATACGGCACTGATGCGCTGCGCTTTGCGCTCATCCAAGGCATGTCGGCAGGGAACGATCAACGGCTGGGCCGGAGCAAGATTGTTGCTAACCGGAACTTCTGCAATAAGCTGTGGAACATTGCCCGCTATATTGAGAGCGTATTGGGTGACGAAACGAGCAGGAAAGGGGTAGAACCGACAAACGCTGCCGACCATTGGATGCTAAACAAATTACGAACATCGCAAGAAAAAATAGTGAAAGATCTGGATAATTTTCGCTTTAGCGAAGCCTACGACACGCTGTATCACTTCGTCTGGGATGATCTGGCCGACTGGTATATTGAAGCCAGTAAGGCCGAGCCGAATAAGGCATTGCTGGCATATCTACTCGAAAATGTTTTGCTGGTGGCGCACCCGTTCGCGCCCTTCTTAACAGAGACTATTTGGCAGACTTTGGGCTGGGAAAATGATTCGGTACTGGCCGGACGGACGCTGAACAAGCTCGTAGACAGCGACAAGCATCAGGCGGCTGAGTTCAATGAGATCCAGAGCATCGTTTCGGAGTCCCGATTCATCTGTAAAACGCTCAAGGTCGGCGGCATCACGCTGTACTACACAGACGTTCCGTTTCTGCGCGACAACGCTGAGATCATTAAGCGCCTAGCAGGCCTGAAAGCTGTCACGGAAGTCAGTGATGGCAATGGGCTAGCCCTGACCAGCACCAAGTACCACTGCTGGCTCGACATCGACCCGGGCACCGCCAAAGCCTATGTGAAAGAGCTGGAAGGGAAGCGCGCCAAGCAGGAGGCCGTTATCCGGCAGCTGGAACGCCGCTTGGCTAATAAATCGTACGTCGACAATGCGCCGAAAGAGGTCGTGAACCAGACCAAAGATCAGCTCAAAGCGGCTCAGGAACTCCTAGAAAGTATTAATCAGGAAGCTGAACGTTTCAACACCGCTTAGCGTTAGTGCGCCTTTACATGTCTTGCTGGTTGTGCAGATTGTACGTTTCCTCTAACCCCCAGAAATTATCTCTAGGTTTGGTGAGTCCTCGTATTTTGGCCCATCTTAATTCATCGGCCAGCTTCACGAGCAGTTCGGCCTGCTCGTCGTTAAAGCCATCTTCCGTCTGAACAGAACTGTAGGCCGGATAGTAGTGGGCAACGTTTACGAAAGTCGAGTAGTGGCAGAGCTTGTCTTCAGACGTAAAGAATGGGGTATCGAAGCGCAGTTTATAGGTGAGCCTGCTGTAGCCTTCACCATCAGTACCAGGTGTTACGTGCACACAGGCCGTGGTGAAACCATTCATACTTTCAAGTGCCAGATCAGATATCTGGCCAGAGCGCACACCAACCCCAAGGGCAACATCAATTAAACCTTGCTCTTCAAGGACCTCGTGGTGCAACAGCTGGATTTCAGCTAAACGTTCTTGCTGGTATTCTTCAGTGGTAAATTTTATCTTGTTAAAGATATTGACCTCGGACATGTACTACAAATACCATGGTATCAACAGAGAAGCAAGTTACTCTTACTCTTGGGATGCGGCTCCTCACACCTGTCATTCCGACGCCAGGAGGAATCTCGTTAATTTTAGGGTGCACGAGATCTCTCACTGGGCTCGAGATGACAGATGTCGATAGCGTTTGTTGACTGATTGAGTACTAACCCGTTTCAGTCGGCGGGTTCGAGGACTTGGCGGACGCGGGCGACGGCTTCCTCGACGCGGGAGTCGTCGAACCAGAGGACGTGCCAGCCGAGCTTTTCGGCGGCCATGAGGTTGACGCGGGAGTCGTCGATAAGCAGGATTTCCTCTGGGGGCGTGTCGGCTTGGGCCTGGGCTATTTCGTAAATCCGGGCTTCCGGCTTGATCGCCGCTACCTCTGAAGAGTCAATGATTGTGTCATAGGTGAGGTTGGGAATATGCCCGTCGCGGCGCATAGAGCTTAGCAGCCCTGACATGATGTTGGTCAACAGCCCGACCCGGTAGTTCTCGGACGCCCACTTCAGGACTTCCTGCATCTGTTGGATCGGTTCGACTGTTTCTAGGTAGTATTTCGGCCAATCAATACTGTCGACGTTCAGACGCTCGGCAAGCCGGGCGTTAAAATCACTGGTGCTGATGGTGCCCCGGCAGGCTTCGTCGTTGTAGTGCCAGAAGGCGGATTCCACTTGGTCCAGGGTAGCGCCGGTGTCTTGAGCCAGCTTGCTGAAGGCGCGCTGGTAGAAGTGCACCAGGCAGCCGTTGACATCGAAATAGACAAAGCTGACGCCACTCTTGGTTTTCTTGAGGTGACGGGCGGGCAGGGCAGGGGAGGCGGATTGGCCGATGAGTTCGTCGAGACTGGTCCCCAGGGCGCCGGCTATGGCTTGAATGGTAAAAATCGAGGGTGATTTGATGGCCCCGCGCTCGATCTTAGTCAGCGTAGAGAAGCTTAAATTGGCGCGCTGGCACAGCTGTTGCTGCGTGAGTCCTGCCGCCTGACGCGCCTCTTGCAGGCGCTTGCCCAACCCCTTTTCATCCATGGCCATATGGTACCAATTAACAGGTAAAAAACCAAGGGTTAATTGGTATTAAACGGCTACCTCTAGTGAATGTTGAGCGCCACAGCCAAGAGCGAGTAGAAAAAGCCCAAGGCGAGCACGAAGCACACGCCGACCAAAATCCATACGTTCTGAGCGTTGCCGTAACCAACCCGCCGGGCCAGCTTAGAGTACACAAACGCTCCCACGCCAGCAGCAAAGAACAGCGAGACGAAGAAATCACTCATAGGGACATTGTATAGTAAAACGTCTCGCGCTACCCGCTTTCGTATCGAAACTGTAGCTTGTAGATTGAAAAGCGCGAAGTGGGAGGAAGCGTACCGGCAGTACGGTGACGAGAGCTGAGTGTTTTTCAGACTGCAGGGTTCAGTTGTAGATGAAATGGGGTACCGTGAGGCGTTTAGAACGCTAGCTTTTTAGCTACTTCGGCGAGGGCGGCATGGTCTGGCTCGGCGTTCAGGTCGGCCAGGGCATGGAATTCAGCCTCGGTCGCAAACGGGAAGACATGTACATGCACGTGTGGTACACCGATGCCTTCTACTTGGATGGCTACTCGCTCCGGTTTATACACCTCACGCACCCGCTGCCCGACTTTTTTGACTGTCTCCATTAGCGCTACATAGTCTGCGTCGTCCAGATCCCAGATATGGTCGACTTGTTTCTTGGGGATGACCAGCACATGACCGGGCTGCTTTGGGTGGATGTCGAGGAAGGCAAAGGTTTTGTCGTCTTCGTAGATCTTGTGAGAGGGGATTTCACCCCTGATAATTTTCGTGAAAATGGTGTCTGCCATGCATTCAGTATAGCGGGGCGGGGAGGTGTCGGGAATTAAATTTTCCTTAAAATCAGTCATTTTGCGGTCGCTTATGCTTGCGATGGGAGCGGGGTAGAGACGATAGTCGGAGGCGATGGGGAACAGGAAGCTGCATAAACTACTCGGAATAGCTGGTGCGTTGCTATGCATGCTGTCAGCCGGTGCTGCGCTGACTATGGCCACCGCTGACGAGACGGATGCAGCTCCGGCCTGGTCAAATCCGAAGGCCATGGCAATCCGGCGGGCAGGTTTGCTGGGAAGTGCTCAGGCTGAACCGAATTTCCTGAGTAATCTGGACTGCGTACCCGTGACGTATCGTTTAACCAGTGGCGGAGCCAATCAAACAAGCTGCTTTTCCGATGCGGCATTCGGCCTTATGGATGTTGACAGTGGTGCGGCAATATTCAATGGCACTGATGAAGCCGTGCCGCTGCTGCCTTACTCCGCTCATCAAACCCTGGTGCCGTGGCCCGGAACCCTAAATATTCTGGCACTCGATGCAGCTAACACCGGTGGCTCATACCTAAGCATGTACCGGGACTCGCTCGACATATTAAAGGATCAGCGTAATTTGCTGGGCCAGTTGGTCGCCAAGCAATTTACGGGACCGCCGGATACTCCACTGCTTGATCCAGCCGGTCATCAGTTAATTGTTAACCCTCAGACCATGGCCTTTTCCGGTGGAAGTTGGCTGATTGCCGAAACGCTTGGGGGCTCGTTCGTGCGCATTAATCTGGCGACGCTCTCTGTGCTGCCGTTTGCCCCGTCATTCGGTGCCACCGGTAGTCCCGCATTATTGCATTCGCAGGTAGCAGTCAGTGACGACGGGCACTATGTGGCTATCGAAAATGATGCCGCGCAATCGTTCAAAGTGTATGATTTGACCACCTGCCAGGGAGGTACTGCCGGTTTGCAGCCGGAAAATTGTAGCTCTTATGATTATTGGGCGTATGTTAAGCAGCAAATTAACGGTTTGCAAGGGTTGCGGCATGTACGCTTTCTGAACAGCGGCTTGCTCGGTTTTGAAGCTGTTACCAGTGATACTGCCACCATGGGTACTTACGTCTTAGCTCCCAGAGGTGATATCACTTCTTTGGCTGATTACGTGGCTCTCGGCGACTCATACACCTCCGGCGAGGGAGCCTTTGACTACCTCTCCGGCACCGATACACCGGATAATACCTGTCATTTATCGCGTCGTTCGTATCCGTTGTTGCTGGCGCATGACCTTTCTACCAGTGCCAGCGGGCATTCCGTAGCTTGCTCCGGGGCCGTAATTAAAGATGTGGGTAGCCAGAACGACGATTACCGGGGACAGGTCCGGGAAGGGCCCAGCTATAAGCAGCTCCGGGAAGCGCAGGCAAACCTTCTGGCTTCGGTGGAGACAAATTTTGTGCCGGGATATATTGCTCAGCATAATTTTGTGAAGCAGTACCAGCCCAAGATAATAACGGTGTCGATAGGCGGCAATGACATTGGTTTTGGTGATATAGTACAGACTTGTGTTGAGCCGCACCTTAGCCTGCACCTTGATGGCAATACGTGTTTTAACACCTATGAGGATCGCCTGGAAGTCTTGCACTTGATCGATCGTACCCGGCCTCGCTGGAGTGCGCTATACAGGCAGTTGCGCCAGGAATCACCGAACACCCAGTTGTATGCTGTTGGTTACCCCGAGGTTGCTGTTGATACTGGTAATTGCGGCTTGAACGTTCATTTGAATAAAAGTGAACTTGAGTTTACTGACGAATTAACGACATATCTGAATAACACTATTGCTCGAGCCGCTAAGGATGCGGGTATTGCTTACGTCGATATAAGTCAGGCTCTGGCAGGGCATCGACTCTGTGAGGCCTCAAGCTACGACGTTGCGGTCAATGGACTAACCGCGGGGAATGATGCCGGGCCGCTAGGCATTAAGGTTTTGGGCAAGGAAAGCTATCACCCAAATGCCCTGGGCCATCTGTTAATCGAGCAGACCATACTAAAGCAAACCCATAATCTGACGGCGGCGGCTGAGCAAACTCCTGATGATGCCACTGCTGGCCAAAAACTCCTCGATGTAGCTGCTAGCGGCAGGGCAGTTACTGCACGAGTGTCTGATGACAATCTATCGCCCTCTTTAATTTATAGGGGCAGGAACATACCGCTTTCTGTTGATGGGGTTCAGGATGGCTTGTCGCCAAATAGCAGCTACAGTATCCGGCTGGACGGGGCAGGGGGCACCCCTCTCGAAAGCTTAACAAGTGGTCCTGACGGCAATATTACGGCCGAGGTCCCGCTTCCGGACACCATTCCTCCTGGTGGACACACTCTGGATGTAACTGGCTCTGATCAGGCCGGTGAGCCGGTTGATGTTACCCAGCCGATTTATGTTGGGGCCAGCGACACTGACACGGACGGTGACGGTATTCCTGATGGAACCGATGCTTGTCCAGCTGCCATCAATAGCGGCCAGGATGCCGATCAGGACGGCGTTGACGATGCTTGCGACAACTTGGTCGGTGCCCCGCCCGGCGGCGGGCAGGGCGGCGACGTACCACCTACCGGTAGCGGAACTGTTTCTGATATACAGGGAGGAACCGGCAGCACTATCCCGCCTGCGAGCCAGAGCGCAAGCGTAGCTCAGGCAGCTTCCTTGGATAGCGTGCTCGGAGTTGAAAATACTCCGCTTGAGCTTGTGCAAGGAGGGCAGGGACAACTTGCCGGTATCACGCTTAACGAGTTTGGCACAGATGGCAAACTGCCAATAACATCATCGAGCAAGACATTCAAGCCTATAAGGGCTACCGGTATATTGCCGGCACGAGAACACTTATTGCAGCCTCCTCACACCGTAGACCGGGAAGATAAGCGGACGCTAAATCTACCAGTCATACCTTGGCTTTTCTGGCTCGTTGTTATCTTTAGCAGTTCATGCTTGCTCTGCATGTTTAGGTCCAGCCTGCGAAAATTAGTGGCAAGCGCCGGTTTCAGTTCTGGGTTTACATAAATTAACTCACTCTCAACAATCGTCTTTCAACGAAGGGCGATTGAACGGGGAAGGGTGGTGTACAATGTTGCTTATGCGTTGGGTGAAGAAGGGAATTGTCGGGTTATTGGCGCTGGTTTTGTTGGCTTCGCTGGTAGGCGGAGCATTGTCGACAAGCGCGAATATCGCCCTGGATCATCCAGGTAAGATCGAGGCTTGGCTGAATCAGAGTCATTTTTATGACGCGTTCATAACGAACGCGCTTAATGAGGCACAGAAATCGGCTGGGGGTAGCGTTGGGTCGGTTTCGCTGAGCGATCCGGCTGTGCGGCAAGCTGCCGAAAAGGCCTATTCACCCCAGTTATTGCAACAAAATGTGAACACTATTTTGAACAGTAATTACGCCTGGTTGCAGGGTAAGACCGCGACACCAACCTTCAATATTGACCTCACTGGCGCCAAGCAAAGCTTCGCAAACGAAATTAGTACGGCCGTCGAAAAACAAAAAAACAGCATGACCCAATGCTCAGTCGACCAACTCAACCAGCTCCTCAGTGAGTCGCAAAATATACAGAATATCGATCCGCTGAGTGTGCCGTGCCGGCCGGCCGGCGTGAGCTCGCAAGCGGAAGCTGCCCAGGTCGAGCAAGCCATTTCCGCCAATAATTCTTTCCTGAGTGGCCACACTACTGTTACCGCCAGTACGCTTAGCCCATCTGGGAAAAGCCAGAACCAGCCATATTACCAGGAGTTTTCGGCAGCACCAAAGTTCTATCGTTGGAGCGTTACGTTGCCATGGATTTATGCATTGGCGGCATTACTGAGTCTCATCGGTATTGTTTTTCTGGCTCCGCGCAAGCGGCGCGGTCTTCGCATCGTATGCGTAGTGCTGCTTGAGGCTGGTTTAATCCTGCTTGTCATAAAGCTTTTGGGTGATAAGGCTTTGCCCCATGTTGAGAACAAAATTTTTAACGGTTCCAGTGTTGGGCCTCTGCAGAAATCTTTGGTTGATTTCTTGCACTTGGCAGAAGCTCAACTCGTCAAAATCGACTTCTGGTTCGGCATCGCCTACCTGACACTCGCCTTTGCGCTGGTGCTGTATCTGTTCATCACCCGAAAATCTGCAGTTGAGAGCACACCCAAACCACAGCTCAAAGCCCGAGCGACAACGACAACTCCGCCAATCCCCGCTACTCCATCAACTTCAACTACACCCACAGCTACACGCCCCAAGCACCAAAAACCACCCCGGCTTATTCAATAAGCCCTCCATGAGCGGTAAGCTTACGGCTTTATGCAAACGGCTGTGGTCTTGGCGCTATCACCTTTATTGTTCGTGGCGCTGATCTGATAGCAGAACTGCTTACCCTTAACTACTCCCTCACCGTTTGTGTAGGTAGTCAGGGTTGTTGTGGCCCAAGGACTGGTGAAGGTTTGGTCGGTGCGGTAGACATTGTAGTGCGTGACGCCATCGGTTATCGGGTTTGCGTTCCAGGTTAATACAATGTTTAACCCAGAAGCCTTGGCCACGAGACCCGTCGGCACAGCCGGAACGTGGGTTGTTGACGCTATAGCGCAGGCGGTCGCAGTCTTACTACTCTCGCCGTTAGCATTGGTGGCGCTGATCTGGTAGCAGTATTGTTTGCCAATGGTCAGCTGGGTGGTGTCAGTGTAACTGGTGGTAGTTGGTTTGGCCCATGCCACAGTGGCGCTTTGGTCGGTGCGGTAGACATTGTAGTGGGTGACGTTGTCGCTGGCGACGTTAGCTTTCCAGGCTAGAGCAATGCCGCCACTAGTAGTTTGAGCGGTAGCCGTCAGGCCTGTGGGCGTGGCCGGTGGACTGCCGAGTACCACGGCACAAACAGCGGTGGTCTTAGTGCTCTCCCCGTTAGCATTGGTCGCGCTGATCTGGTAGCAGTATTGTTTGCCAATCGTCAGGCTAGCGTTCGAAAAGCTTGTTGTAGTAGGCTGCGCCAGCGGAACGGTTGGGCTTAAGTCGGTGCGGTAGACATTGTAGTGGGTGACGTTGTCGCTGGCTGCATTGGCAGACCATGTCAGGGATACGCCGCCACTATTTGCTAGAGCTGTGGCCGTTAAGCCACTTGGCGTGGCTGGAGGAGTTGGCACCGGCGGGATGGCGCATACTGAGGCGCTTTGGGTGCTCTCCCCAATGCTGTTGGTGGCGCTGACTTGATAGCAATATTGCGTGCCAAGGGTGAGGCCGCTGTCGGTGTAGCCGGGCGTTGTTGGAGCAGCCACCGGACCGGTAGTCTGGTCAGCTCGGTAGACGTTGTAGTGTGCGACGTTGTCGCTGGTCGCATCAGCTTTCCACGAAAGAGCTACGCTGCCATTACTCGATGCTGTGGCCATTAAACCAATGGGCGTGGCCGGGGATGTCGGCACCGGAGGCGCCGCAGGAGGAGTTTCGTTACCATCCCAAAGTCCCCACGCAGCAGCCGGCGAAGTGCTGGCCACCCGATAATCATGCGAAGTCTGATAGTTTGGATCAGCAAATTGCGGGTTACTGACAGTATTGCCCGTCAGCGTTACTCCTATCGCATTGGCGAACGACGTTGAGCAATGCGTGGCGCTCACACACCACATGTCGTTATTTTGCATCACGTTGCCGGTGCCGGGTACATTTGTGCCCCAGTAATCGAACAGTGGCACGCCAGGGTCGTAGCCCGTACAATAGGCAAACATAGGATGACTGCCGTTGTAATTACAGTAGTTTGTATAAGGCGCTTGCATGCCGCTGGAGTTGGCGCAGATGTTATGCTCGATCACCGTGCCGTTTGTGTTGGGCGTGCTGCCGCCGATGTCAAAGCATGACGAGGTGTTTTCGATCACGTTGGCGTAGATGTGCGCATTCTGCGGGCCGTCCCACACTTGCACACCGGTACCGGCTGGTTCGTTGTAAATCCAGTTTCCGTAAATCTGGGCGCCAGTAGTTTGGTTTAAGTAAATGCCGTGCTGCTCAACCGGACAGAACCCCGTGTCGTGGATGCGGTTGTAGCGGATGGTCACCCCCGATGTGGGGTTACTAAAGCCGACTCCCACCCCGCCACCGCGGCTCGTCAATGGCACCGACGAGTCCACATAAATCTCGGAACGCTCCAGGGTGACATTGCTGCCATCTATAGTTAGGCCGTTGGTAATCATGGCGCCGCCGGGAATCGCCCCCTGACATAAGCCCGGCCAAGACACGTCGGCGTTATTCTGATCGAATTTCAGATAACTGAAATCAGCATTGCTAGCCGCAATATACGATGCGCCGTCGATTATCGGTAAGCTGGTATTGCCAGGGGTGCTGGTAACGTTAACACCGACGCTATTGGTGAAGTTCCACTGACTGGTATTGTTGCCGTACGTTCCAGGGTTAAGACAGAGGGTTTGGCCGGCCGTCATGGTGTTAAAGTCGCCAGCAATATCATCACCGGGAGATGCAGTGACGGTACAGGTTACATCTGCGGCAACAGTCGAACTATTGTGAACGAGGAAGTAGCCACCGATACCCGTCAGTACTAACAGAGCGAATATGATCTGACCGATCCCAAACCGGCCAATTCGTTTCTGGGTAACTACTCTTAATAAAGATGGCTCAGCTGGTTTGTTTAAGATATTCTTGGCCATACATAATTAACTGGGTTCCACCCAGTTATCCCTCCGTTTTCTAAAGCTTGTCTCTATTCTTATGCTGCCGATTTACTGCCTTAAATATGTACGCATATACGGCCTTTGTCAAGTCTGCTTGGCGACTGGTTGAGACGACGTTTGAACCCTCGAGTTAAGCCGGGCAACCGGAAATTCATAAAGTAAGGGGTTAAGGGCCTACAAGGAAAGTCCTTGGTACTTACGTCCCATAATGCGTTAGCAAAATACTGAGGTCGAAACTATTCACAGTACCGTCACCATTGAAGTCTTCCGGTAGCCCTGCGCCGGGTTGTTGCCAATGATTTAAGAAGATGCTCAGGTCGAAGCCGTTCACATGGCCATCCCCATTAAGGTCACCGGTGATGTCACCCGCTGTGGGAGCCAGTATATTGTCAAGAACACCCAACGAGCGGTCAGTGAGTTGGCTGAATGGATTCGGCCCAAGTCCCGTATCTGTCTGCTTCTCCCAGCTAGCGTAGGCACTTTGCGATGCCGTGTTGTACTGAGCCCAAAGCGTGTCCACATTGGCTGGGGCCAGATCGTGCTCATCCAGTATTGACCAGATGCTCGGGTCGAAGAGAATTTGCGGAGCGCTGTGCCGGGAACCATTAGAAGCATTGAGGTTGCCCCCATCAATCAGCAAAGGCATGAAAGTGTTGGCTTCAGAAGTAACAAGGTTTTGCCACCAGGAATCGTACCCGGAGATAAGGTAGCCGATTAGAATATGGTTGAGCTGAATGCTGCTGGCATAGTAAGGATCGAGGCCGTAACAGGTGCCGGTGTTGTCGCACCACCAGTTGCCAGGATAGTTGCCGGGACTCTCTGAAAAGTAGCCGGCGTTTGCAGGCAAAGTCCCGTACTGAGTAGCGCCGCCCTGATGCCAACCCCAAGCGCCGGTTTGTGGATTACAGCTCTTGTGTGCGCAGGGATCCATGACAAATGTCTGCTCGGCCTGATAATCAGCGAGCATCGTGGCTTGGGCGGCATCGCCAGCAGCCTGGGCGAGCTTCCATGCTTCGAGCATAGCGGTTGTGAAACAGATGTTGACATTGCCGTTGATGTAGAAAGGTGCGTTGCCGCTCGTTTCAGTATAGTTAACGAACTTGACCATGGACTGCTCGAAGGTCGTAAGTTGTGTTGGTGTGAGTTCGTGGCCCTGTTGCAAAACCCAGGCAGTAGCACCCTCAGCCACTGCCCAGAAGCACCCATTGACGGGCGAATCAGATGTCGAGGTGCCGAAATTTCCATCAGCAAGCTGGTGATTGGTAATGGCGGCGTTTAATGTATCAGTAGCAACCTGTGCCTCGGCCGATGGCGATCCTGGCTGCTGACCGGACGGCACCCGTGAAAAGATAGCTTCTGCCAAGGCAGGCCACTGCTGCCTCCCCCATGTGCCATCTGTCTGATACGAATTAGACACCCACACGCCACCGCCCGCGTAGAACTTATTTTGAAACGCCACCATAGCGCTGTATAGCTGTGTTTGCTGAGTATTTAGTAGGCTTGTGTAGTTACTATCCGAACTTGTAACTGCCGGGGTGCTGACCGTACCAGAACTGGCAGCAAAAGATCTGAATAACAGATAAACCCCTAGCAGGCCAAAGACTACTACGAAAGCCCCGAGGTAAAATAAGCGTCTATTGTGTTGGTTTTTGGCCATATGATTATGCTTTAAAGCAGCAACTGCTTATGTCTATAATACGACAAAACGGTTTTGGAGCGGTGCCAGCATTTCATACCTGCTACTAGTTAAGCATAAGTGGTCAGAACACCCCTCATCTGTAGCAACTTTTTATATGGCGGAGAGGGAGGGATTCGAACCCTCGGTACCGTTGCCGGCACACTGCTTTTCGAGAGCAGCACCTTCAACCACTCGGTCACCTCTCCGTAATTGCCTATTTTATAGCTTCACGCCGGGCTCGTATAATTCTATACGAAGGCTCGCTTGGGCTCGTCATATAACCCATGCTGACCGCCCGATTATAACAGATCAGGAACGCTTTTGGCCGGCCTGAATCATTTCGACCATTTTTTGCAGTCGCCGTACCCGAGTTTCCGGTTTTTTGGCTTCCTCGACCCACTGCACGTACTCTTTACGATGCGTGTACGCCATGTTCTCAAACTTTTCCCAGAGATCGGCGGCCTGCAAGATTTTTTTAACATAGTCAGGAACCGCGAGCTCGCGCGGCTTGTCATCGAGTTCAACCACAACCTCAACCGTTTCGCCCGGCTCCTTGCCGAGTTCGGCACGCACATCTTTGCGCAGTAGCAGCATGGCGCTTGGTCCGCCCATCTTAGCCAGACTTCCCCGGTATTTCACCCGTCCGTCGAAGGTAGCTTTAAACGGCACAAGGTTGCCCACTCCGTATGTCTCTTTGAGATCGTAAGGAAACTCAATCCACGCCGAAGAATTGGCAACGTCAGTATTGCGCTTGATCACCGCTGTAAATTTGATCGGCCCTGGGTTCTTATATGCCTTCGCCATGACAGCATTGTTCCACCGGCCAAAGCTGCCCAAAGATCAGGCTGCTCTCCTCAGATATGGAAAGTCCGCGTAAAACGCCTGCGTCCGAACCGCCGCTGCCACGCCAGCCAGCATTGCGGTTGTGCCTTTTAGATACAGCTGCTGTACGTTGGCCACCGCGGACGGAACACCGGGCACAACTAGTTGCGCATTCTTGTCACTCGCTTCGCTCATGGACCACCAGCCGGGATAGCGCCTAAACTCTTTTTTAACCTGTGTATACTCTTCTGGATCTTGAATTCTGTCCAACACCGGAGGCACACATTTTTCAGCAGCTTCCTCGTCCATCGCTTTTAGGTAGGATTCGAACTCCTCTGAGGTTGTCAAAACAAGCGCGAATGTAATGTGATTAACCCCTTTGGCAAAGCCCTCGCTTTGCTTTTCATCAATGTCTTCGTCTCCTTCTACTAGTTCTATGAATCGGTCGTTCATTTTACCCAAAGCCCGATAATCTTCGTGAAGCATATGTTCAAGGAGAACCAAGGGGCTGTTGGCGTGCTTAATGGTGTGCTCCCTCGCCTTAGCGAAGTCTATGCCGAGCTGACCATATGGGGTTTGAGCCAAAAATTCATCAAATAGTAGCGGTGGGGCGGAGTCGGGTGGCGTTTCGCCTGGCACGCCCGCAATTTCACTCATAGTGCCCTTATTATTACACACTTACGCGCCGCCAAATTTTCTCGTTCACCCACTCTAGCAATTTTACAGATTACATGCTAAAATTACCCCTGTTGTTCGCAAATTGCTGCAAGCTAAATCACGAACCAAGGAGTCGGAAACGACCTTGTGATTTCGAGAGGATAAGCGTTGGTTTCGGCAAGAGCGTGTAGCTCAGCTGGCGTTGGCGAAGCCGACGACATCATGAAGATGCGCTCTATCCAGCTGGCACCTAGCTATGCCGGCAGATGGAACCTTCACAATTCACCCTTATTTACGCGCGTGTAGCTCAGCTGGATAGAGCGTTGGCTTGCGGAGCCAAAGGTCGTAGGTTCGAATCCTGCCACGCGTACCAAAATACTAATGCTAAAATTATTTCATTATGGATAAGAAACGAAGTCAAAAATCTTTTCGTGAAGTGCTTGGAACTGATTACCACATACCAGGATTGTCAAAGAGATACTACAAATCGTTTTTAGTACTAGAGTTCTTCGTTATAGTTTTTGTTGTGTGGAATAACCCAATTCTAGGTTTCTATCCAAGAAATGATTTCGATCTAGCTATTCTACTAATATCATTAGTGCCGTATTTTACCCTACTTGCAATTGAAAGAATCTTCAAAATTATAGCTCGAATGTTCTAGTTAAATAATGCGAGATGGAATTGGTCATTACTTTGCTCAAAACGGTGTGCCAAGCATAAGCATTACTTATTATGCATAAAAAGACTGGTTTTTAAGAAGTTCTTCAGGCTGGCTGGTTAGACTTGCTTTGTAGCCATAAGGAGGCTTGATGAAGAAAAAGCAATTGCAGGCCGAGGCGCACGTGTTAGAGCGCGTGATGTATCTGTTAGAAGAAAAGTCGGTGCTGCAGCTGATGCAGGAAGACGGGGAGTTTGCCCACTATATTCGTGAGCTGTACTCCAGTTTGGATGCTAAAACAGCGGCTTTGCAGCCTCAGGTATAGCGAATCAGATGATTTATGACTTCGTAGGCGAGACTGACCTCTATAAGACCGGGACGAAGTAGGCATTGTTACTTGCTTATAGTTAATTATTATGTTAAAATAACAGCTTCGCAGTTCCATTTGGGATAGCGAGCTCTTTTACGTCTCTGTCCTATTCGTCCAATCCGTCCTACATGCTCCTCGGAGCAAAGGAGGTAGTTCTAAGTGCCCCTACGTCGCATCACCAGGCTCGGTGCCATATTTGGCGCCGCTCAAGGTGTACTGCTGGTGCTCGCTGCAGTAGCAGCCGCCCATGTCGGATCGACACCGGTCATTTCGTGTGGCGAGATCGACAGCTCGTTTACGAGCTTTCCCGCCGGGAAAACCGTCGTCACCCTGAATGTTCGAGAGGATGGCGGGGCGTACACCAAGTACACCGTGACCATCAACGGCCCGACAGACAGCGTGAGCGTCGGCTGGCGAGCCTCAAGCAGTGCGCAGCATTCAATTGACGCGTACTTCTCGTGGACCGCCGACGGCAGCTACAGCACAACCCCGATCGGTCACGCCGAAGTGGTCAACTGTGGCCCAACTCCACCTGGCTCCCAAGGTCCTCCCGGTCCGCAGGGTCCGTCGGGTGCGCCTGGCCCCCAAGGTCCTCCCGGTCCGCAAGGTCCCGGTGGTCCTCCCGGCAAGCCTGGCAAGTGCCCGTGCAAGCCGCACCATCACCCGAAGCCGATGTGCCCCACGGTGAAGGTCTCGCAGTTGCACGTGTCGATCGCGCCGCAGGGTATCGCCCATGGTTTGGCTCACTACCACGCCTCGGGTCCGAGTTCAGCGGTGAAGGAGATCGTCACGGTCATCTACGGCGCCGGCAACGGTCACGTTTGGCGACACGTTTCGCATCACTCGTCGGTCTCTCTGACGCTCAACGTCGCGGACACCAACGTCTGGGGCGCGAACAACGGCAGCCCGTACGGCACGCACAAGGTGGTCACCACCTTCGTGCTGAAGTGCGGCAAGCACGTCGTCGTCACCCGGTCGTACTTCAACAACGACCCCCCGGCCTAGTCCCGGCTCTTCGGTAGCCCCACCAGGCCTCCGGAAATAGCCGGCTGCATCCACCCGTTTTAGCTACAAAGCTCCTAAGGAGGATATGGACTAACTAGTCACGGACAAGACAACAAAAGAGAGCCCGGGGAACCGATACCGCACTTCACGTGCACCTTCGGTTTCCCGGGCTTTTTTCATTTCTGAAGTCTTATCACCTAAACACAAGCGGTGTTGTGTTTATGCCCACAGTTGCTATTATTGAGCTATACCAGAGGAGTGCATGCAGTTGCCGGCTCACCAGAGGGAAAGTAGAAAAGTTAATACTTATTTAATAATTGAGTCTTACACTTATGCCTAGGCAGGACTGACATGCTATTCACCAGATCGGCTCACCATTTCCAAGCAAGCGAAAGCTCTATCGTAAAGATGAGAGGGGTTAGGCTATGCCCTCGGTAAAACCAAAGCATTTTACGCGCCCGATCAGATTGCTCGTGATCGAGGACAATGAGTCGCTGGTAACTCGGTTGCAGAACTTTATGAACGACCAGTTTGTGCTGGAGGTGGCGCACACCGCCGCCAAAGGCATCAAAGAGGCCGAGTCTGCTGAGTTCGATGTAATTCTTCTCGATCTAGGGCTGCCTGATGACAGCGGTGAAGCCGTCTGTCGCATTTTGCGCAGCAAGGGCATAACCACGCCGATTCTCATACTGACCGGTGATAACGCCGTGGATTCCAAGGTCCGTCTACTGGAAACCGGCGCCGATGACTACCTTACCAAGCCGTTTAAGCTGGCTGAATTGCAAGCGCGCATCCGGGCGCTGCTCCGGCGAACCAGCAATGCCCCATTTCTGCTGGTAATCGGTGACCTGACTATTGACCTGGAGGGGCGCCGAGTAATGCGGAGTGGTAAAGTTATCGACTTGCGCCGCAAAGAATACGACATCCTGGAGTATCTGGCGCTCAATCATGGCCGTATCATAACCCGTTCCATGATCCTTGATCGCGTGTGGGCCAGCAGTAACGATAGCTGGAATAACACCGTTGACGTACACATTAAGCTGCTGCGGGATAAAATCGACCGCCCGTTTGGAAAACCGCTCATCAAAACCGCGTATGGCCTGGGCTATATGCTCGATGCGTAACTAATACATAAGAAAGGAGACCGCATGAAAGACACCATCACCAGTATCCTAACCGATGCCGATGTCCGTAGTGACGCTGATGTGACCCAGTCACTACTCAGCTCCGCGGAAGTCGCCAGCCCTTGGGCATCAGTCGAAGGCGCTTAAGGACCATCGCCAGCGAGGCCGTACTGGCACGAGCTGGGCTCTAGCACCCTAACCCAACCTGCCCCTGTAATGATGTGGGAAGGCTTTTTTACGGTATACTCATGATGCCTTGCGTTTTCTGATACAGTAACCTGGAAGTAACCTGGAGTACCCAATCAAACCATGTTCGCGTACATAAAAAAGCAGTACCGGTCATTTATTGAACCGCGGGCCAAAGATCAAAACATCAAGCGCCGCGAGGTTGTATTCAATTATTTGCTCCTCGGCACATTCGGGCTGACTGCCATGGCGCTGCTCACTGTCACATATGACGTGTTGACGAAATCGGCCGCTTACCCCGTCGTGCCAACGGTAAGCATGTTGAGCGTGTTTGTCGTCGCCATTCTGACAATTTATCGGCTGGCGCGCACTGATCACTACACGGCGGCGGCTTTGGGGCTGGCGGGTATTTATGGCTTAATTGCGTTGTCGACCCTGGCCATATGGGGGCTGCGCGACACGCAGGGCGCGGTGTTACTGGCCTTTTTTATTACCATGATTGGGGTTCTGGTGAGCGCCCGGGCATCATTATTTGCAGCACTTTTTAGCTCTTTGGCTTTGGTGGTACTCTTTGCCCTGGCCCGCGCCGGTATATTTCGTCCAAATACTGTGTGGCTGAAACGGCCGAGTGATTTCAGGGATGTTATCGGGTTGAGTATCGCCTTCGGGGTGTTGGCGCTGGTGGCGTGGCTGTACAACCGGGAGATGGAGTCGGCGCTGCGGCGCGCGGAGCGGTCGGAGAAGGCCTTGACGCGGCAAAAGCAACTGCTTGAGGTTACTGTGGAGAAGCGCACCCGCCAACTGCAGGCAGCTCAAGCCCAGAAGATGAAACAGCTGTATCACTTCGCTGAACTGGGGCACATCAGCACCGCGCTGCTCCATGATCTGTCAAATCACCTGGCGTTGCTGACGCTCGACATCGAGAGCCTCGCTAAAGTGCGCTCTAATCGTGGCGCTATTGTGAAACAGTCTCAGAAGAGCATTCAGTACATCGAGGAACTAGTACAACGGGTGCGCTACCAGCTCCAGGGTCAACCGGTTATCAAAGCTTTTAACATTGTAGATGAGATCTCTGAGGCTATGCAGCTGCTAGCCTACAAGGCCAAAAAGACGCAGGTCACGCTTGAGCTGACAGCCGATCAGAAGCGAAGCGGGTTTCAGTATTTCGGTGATTTTGTGGGCTTCCGCCAATCAATCGGCAACGTCCTCACCAACAGCATTGAAGCTTACGAAGCCGACGACAATGCTAAAAAGCAGCGCGAACGGCATGTGCACGTTGAAGTTTTGCATACTGACGAGCACTTCATCATTACCGTCACCGACCGGGGAAAGGGTATTAAGTCGGGCATTTTGAACAAGATTTTCGAACCTTTTTACAGCACCCGGCAGAGTGGCATGGGCATCGGTCTGTTCATCGCTCGCCAGTTGGTTGAGGATCAGTTTAAGGGTCGTTTGACGGTTGCCAGCAAGGCGGGAACGGGCACAACCTTCACTATCCAGCTACCGAGAAAGCCGAAATAAGACCATGGACGGGGTGGGCGAAAGGCGAAAGCGGCGGAAAGCACCAGCGCCGGAGGCTGGCATATGAGCCCGACGCTTTCGGCGGCTATGAAGCGCGGCCTGGAGTTTCTGGCTGCCGAGCAGCAGGCCGATGGCAGTTTCATCAGTTATTCCAGCCCTTCGGCGCAGCCTTTTGAACAAAAACTGTCGCATCTGACGGTTTTTACGCCAGCAATTGCCCTGGCGGCTCTGTCTAGCGTGACCGATGCGGCTGCACGGAAGATTCGCGACAAGCTGAGCCACTGGTTGCTTGATCAGAAGGGAGCCAACGGAGCCTTCAACTATTGGGCGCAAGCCGTACCCGAGCGCTCGCATACACCATATCCCGACGACCTGGACGATACCTTTGCTGCGCTCATCGCCATGCAGTTACATGATGAATCTCAGGTCACTGGCGGCATGTTGGCTCAGGCCATAAAACTCCTGCTGGCAACCGAAACAGCGACCGGCGGCCCCTATCGTACTTGGTTAGTACCCAAAGACAGCTCCGAGGCGTGGCTGGATGTCGATTTGGCCGTGAACTGCAACATTGCTTTTTTTCTGTCTCTGGTCAGCAACCCCTTGCCCAAGCTCACTGCGCTGATGGAGCAGGCCATAACCCAGGGAAAATTTCATTCACCCTATTATCCTTCCGAATATCCTATTCTTTATTACTTGGCCCGGGCTTATGACGGACCGAAGCGGGCAACGCTTCTAAGGCACATCCTAAAACTTCAGCAGGCCGATGGCTCTTGGAGCACGCCTATGCAGACGGCGCTCATGGTTTCGGTGCTGGGCAAACTGGGCCGCAAAACCGGTTTGGAGACTGCGGGAGCCTATCTTATAAGCACGCAAAACGAGGCCGGTTACTGGGAAGCAGAGGCCTTTTGCCTAGATCCGGCTCTGGAAGGTAAGCAGTACTACAGCGGCGCGCGAGCCCTGACCACTGCCTTGGTGCTGGAGGCCTTGCAGCAACTCAAGCCCGTCCCTCGCCAGAAAAAGCTTCGGCAAGCCACGACAATATCTGTCCGCCAGCGCAACATTGAACGAGCGGTCGTGGCGGCAGCTCGGCAGCGCTTCAGCCGATTGGGGGCCGAAACCGCGGACGCCGCGGAGGCTCTGCTAGCCCGATTTGGTGGCGAGGATAGTGATGTGGTGTCGTTGCCCTACGCTTTTTACCACTCGCTTACCCGGCGGCCAGTTTTGGATGACCAGCTTTTTATTGACCTAGGGCTAGCAAATCTTTATGGTTGGATTGCTTACACGGTGTTCGATGACTTTTTGGACGACGAGGGTGACCCCCGACTCCTCAGCATGGCCACGGCCGCCCTCCGTTATAGCCTGCACCACTTCGATGCGGCGGTGCCACATCATCAGACATTCCGTACTCGGGTTGACGAAACGTTTAACACTATCGACAGCGCCAACGCCTGGGAAGTCAGTCATGCTCGCTTTACGATTAAAAACGGCCGGCTGCGCCTGGGTGAGCTGCCGGATTACGCCGAGCTGGCCCAGTTGGCCGACCGGTCACTGGGGCATGCGCTAACGCCTTTGGCCGTCCTGGCAGCCTCTGGTGAGCTGCTCGATAGCGCTCCGGCGCTGGCCTGCTTCCGGGCGCTACGCCACTACCTCATCGCCAGACAGCTCGGCGACGACCTACACGACTGGGAGTCAGATGTTGCGAAAGGTCACATTACCTTCGTGGTAAGCGAGATTTTAAAGGACCTGGGCCCGCCTACTAAAACCCAGCCCCTGCAGCAACTATTAGGGGTTATGCGACAACAGTTCTGGCATGTCACCTTGCCCCGCCTGTGCCGCGACATTTCCCGGCACACTACCACGGCTCGGCAGGCGTTGGCCCCTGAGCCGCTTTTGAAACCGGCCAATGTTATCACTGATCTGCTCGATGGTATCGATGCCACGAACGCGGAAACGATAGCCATGATCGATAGAGCCGAAGAGTTTTTAAGCAATTACCGAGAGGAGGCTTAGCACATGGACGATATACTGCGCTACCAACAGTTGGTGGTAAATGATCTGGAGCAGTACTTCGGCGAGCAGGCCATACTCAATCCAGGCAATTACTGGCACGCTGACATGCTGACTCGACTCGAGGAATTCACCGTCAGCGGCAAGCTGCTGCGTGGCTCGCTGCTTTGTTTTTCGCAAGACATATTCGGCGGCACCCAGGCTAACGCCGCCCGGCATGGTGCTGTGGCCTTGGAGCTCATTCATTCGGCGCTCCTGATTCATGATGACATTATCGACCGCGATAGTCTGCGCCGGGGCCGTCCATCCATGCAGCGGCAATATCAGGAATTGGGCGAGCCCGCCGACACCGTGCACTTCGGCGAGAGTATGGCGATTTGCGTGGCTGACGCCGCTATCTTTTTAGGGCTTGAGCATTTGGGCAAAGTGGACATTCCTGGGGCAGGGCGTGAGAAGCTGATTTCCCTTGTCAGCCGCGTCTTTACAACTGTTTGCGTGGGCCAGATGCTCGATATCAATCTGGGCAGTGTCGATACCTTACCCAAGAAGAAAGACATCGTGACTATTATGGAGCAGAAAACGGCGGCGTATTCACTCGCCTTGCCGTTGGCGGCCGGCGCCATTATTGCCGGCCGGCCGGACGCCGTTATCAAGAAATTAATGGAGCTCGGCATGCTGCTGGGTATTATTTTCCAGATACGCGATGACGAGCTCGGTATTTTTGGCGCCTCAAGCAAGACCGGTAAACTGGCGGGCTCCGACATAAGAGAAGGTAAAAAGACACTGCTGCAGTATTACTTGCTGGGGCGGGCTTCGGGAACAGAACGCAAGCGCCTCTTGCGTATCTTTGGCAACCAGCAAGCCAGCCCGGCCGACATCGACAGTGTTCGACAAGCCATGCTCAGTTTGCAGGTACCGGAAGCCGTGCAGCGCGATGTAACCACCTGGAGCAACCGGGCCACGCGTTTCATCGACAAGCTGCCCCTAAGCCTACGTCATAAAGCCGACCTGCACGAACTACTCAGCTTCTGCGCTAAACGAGATGTTTAACAAGCTGCTTTGGTGGCAATTTCTTCATCAGTAACAACGTCATCGCCGGTGATTTCCGGCGGCTCCTGCGCCTGATAACGAACAAAGGCCTCGAGATCAGCGTGGCCGTTACTGGCTGTGCAGACAAAGTTTTGCGGTGTCCACAAAGAGACCGAGGCGCTGGCGGGGAAAACCAGATTGGAGTCGAAAACTCTCTGGAAGGCGGCCACAGCTCGGCGCAGCACGCGTGAACGTTCGCCATGATATGAGGCAATGATATTCATAGCTGCCACACCATCGGAACGGAGGTGGCGTTTCAGCTCTGTCATGGCCTCGACGGTAACGAGCGAGACGGGGACTTCGGCGTTTTTAAAGGCGTCGACGATTATCAGATCGTACTTGCCACGGCTTTTTTTGAGAAAGCGGCGGCCCTCCTCATGATAAATACGGGTGTTCTCGCTTGGTTCATAATCGAAATATTTCCGGGCGACGCCCAGCAGCACACGCTCCGGCTCAACGATGTCTATGATAGTATCCGGGAATTCTTCGAGCAGCGCTTTTGGCAATGTGAAGGCGCCACCACCAATTAGCAGCACACGCTCCGGTTTTAGCCCACGGATAATTTCCATGAATCGTTCGTTATAATCAAACAGCAGCTCGGGCCTATCGTCATGCGCCACGCCCGACTGCGCAGCCAAGTGATTACCGCTGTACAGGACCCGGGCCGGGCGACCGGCATATACACAGTCGACTACTTTATAGCTACCAAAATCGCCTTGGCTTTCAACCAGTACCGCTTCGTCACTCATGCTCTAAGTATATGATTTTCGGCCAGTCTCGGCGATGCAACGTAAGATACGGGCGCGTTTTCGGTTATGCTATACTGCGCGTATGAATGAGCCACGCAACTGGCACCGTGCCCACAAAGCGAGCCTTTCTAGAGGTGATCGGGCTGCCGACAGGCTGCGCAATGGGATGGGCAGCTGGTCGTTTGTATTCTTTTTCGTGGGCTTTATGCTTGTCTGGGCTACCCTGAACACCCTTGCCAGCTTTCATCATTGGGACAAGTACCCGTTTATTCTCCTCAACTTATTCCTGTCAATGCTGGCTGGCTTGCAGGGCGCTATTCTGCTGATTGCCGCCAGACGCGCCGACGGCATTAGCGCCGCCATGGCCCAACACGACTACGAAACGAACGTCAACGCCAAAAAAGAGATCGAAAGCCTCATGGCCATCAATGAACGACAGCTCAAACTGATCGAGCAACTAGTCAAAGACCTCGAATCCCGCAAATAACTCAATTTATCTTAGACCCCCATGCTCGTACTCAGCCCCAAGGGCAGTGGGGCGAGACAGAGGTATGAGTGTATCGTTAAGCAACCACCTACTTATTAAGTTGTTACTTTTCCTAGCAAGACTTTGCCAAAGTCCATAAAAGTATTTTTTAAACAGAGACCGTCAGAAACTGGTTTACGACTTTCTGGGTAGGTTGCCATGTAGTATGCCAGCAGTCCAGGCATTGCCTCAATTCGTAGGCCCCAACCTTGCCGACTTTTTGGGCGGAACTCGCTCCTAAAGGCCGCTTTAGTAACACCAAGTTTGGTTGCATACTGAGCTATATTAAAAGCATCAAAGAAGGCTCTTCCGCCGACGCCGGCTGCAAATTGGTCTCTTTCGACTGCAAAGGCTGTCAGATTTCGAGAAGTTACGGCTACAGTATCCTCACCATCTACAGGTAAAAACGTAATCATGTCTAGACGATAAGCAATGTCAATTCCGTTTATCGTCTCTCTCATAAGAGTAGACGCTGAATCTACTTCGGGCATGACATAACTATATTATATAAGCATAGAAAGTCAATTTAGCAGGCGCTGCTTGGCTTGAACCGCTGCGGTACGTGTGTGGGAAAGTTAACAGCTGGTTTTCAGCCGTCAAGCTTATGCTACAGTCGTAAGCACCCGCCAGCGAGAGACGGTAGCGGGCTTACACGAGATTTATACGGGAGGAGTCCATGCCAGCTCGGCAACACACACGAACCAGACCGGCTGCACGGCGGGGTGCCTGGTGGCGACAGTACCTGATGTATTAAGAAAGCTTCAAAAACTTGATACGTAAACGCCTATACTTGCTGTTCTAAGTATGCTTTAGCCTGCCTGTCAGCAGCTGTTAAATCATGGCCGCTCAGACTACGTGGCCAGCGTTTTTGTGCGCTCACAACGGCAATTTCCGCGGAATAAAAGAGCACTTGGGACTGCAAATAAATCCAAAACAGCAACCCCAGCGACAGCGCAAAAATACTGTATAGCGCATCGAGTCGTTTAAATTGATGCGATACGAGCAGTCCGCCCAGTGTCTGCAGAATGACAAGCCCCAGAGCCGCGGAAACCGCGCCGGCCCGGGTTTCCTTGACAGTAATGTGCTTGGGCAGGCTGACATTAAGCAAAAAGATGAAGAGCAGGAAGAGAATGGCGAAGTGCACGACCAGCGACAGCAGTCGGAAGCCAGCCCCGCGACCCGCCCCGGCGGTCAAGCTTGCGAGAATCGAGGCCGCTATAAAACCGCCGCCGCCAATTATGATTAGACCTAGGCTTTTGAACAGTGACTCTGGAAACCCGTCCCGCTGAGCTTTCGGAATTCCCCATATGTGCTGCACGCCATGACGAAAAGCGTCGGCGACACCTCGAGTACCGTACAGCGTGAAAAGTATACCGATAAACAGGGCAAATCCATTTTTGTGCAGCGAGGAAATATGCGCCGCTAGCTGGCTGCCCAGCACCGGAAAATAGTTGGTAGTACTCTTAATAACCGTGTTTTGGAGCTCGGAGTGGCTGCCGGCAATCATCGTGGTCAGCGTGGTGAGCACCAAGAGCAAGGGAAATAATGCAAGAAAGGCGTAATAGGTAAGGAGTGCCGCTCGATAGCCCGCCTCGTCGTCGTTGTACTTCTGAATTACCGCGTAGGCAAAAGCTAACAACCGGTGGCGCCGCTGAAATCTATCAAGTTTTTGTATGACTGTGTCGACACTTTTCATTTGAACTGCTCACAGTATACCAGCCTGATATCCTCACCCCTATATTTGTCACAACGCTTATGTTAGAAAACTTACAGCTGTTATAAAGCGACAGGCGTGATAATGGGCCTTACAAACAAACTAAAAGGAGGACATATTACAATGTCTAACGATGAAGCCGAAGCAATAGAAGCCTATTATGAAAACACGGACGCTGCACAACACCGTCAGATCTTCTTAAAACGTATGGAGAAAAAGTACCGCAGCCGGTACTTGGCCAGTCGTTCCCGCTAAAGTACTGAACTTGTTATCTTTGATGGGCCGCCTCTTTTAGGGGCGGCTTTTTGTTCCTGGCCGTCTTAGAAGCGGATACGGAACATCAGCTGGTCAATTATGTCGGGCTGACGCTCCTCGTAAGGCATGTGATTACCTAGTAGAGCGACTATTGCTTCTTCGACTTCGGGCACGTAATAAATAGTCGTGGAGGGCGCAAAGCGCTTAAACGGTATAAAGACGATGCTGTGCCCGGGGCCTTCCTGGATTACGGAAAACGACTTGAACAGCGTAAGGCTATAGAACTTTCCGCCAATGGTGATACCCTCATCGTTAAGCAAGTAGTGAAGCTGTTTTGGCTTTCGGGCGCCCAGGATACCAAGAAAAATTGCCGCGACGATGACTACGCCGGCAGTAATCTTGTCTTTGGTGAGCAAAAAAACCAGCCCGGTCAAGACTATGGTGGCTAACGCCAGTGTCGCGTACCAGCCTGCTGATTTGTCATGAGCCACGAACTCGGCAGCTTCCCAGGCTATACCTTCTCCGTTTGCAGTCGGGCTTTGGCTGTTATCTTCTCTGGTTGTCTTCGGCTCTGCAGGGGGGACTCCACCTCCAGTTTCCGCGTGGAAAAACCCGGCTTGGGCAGGGGCTGACGGGGGCACTTGCTGCACGGGTTCCGCCGGAGGTGGCGGCGGTGCTGGGGGAGCTTCCGGTGTGACTGGTGGCTGGGGCGCAGCTGGCGCCGGTGCTGCCGGAGGAGGCGTATTTTCATGCGCAATCGGCGCGACTACGCGTTGCGATTCTTCTCTGGGCAGGCCAACGGGCTGGATCTGCGATACCGCGGCCTGGCCAGCTGCCTGCTGGGTTGCCTGCTCAGCCGGCTCACTGCCCGGAGTCACTACCTGACCCGGCTGCAACTGCACCACAATCTCAGGCTCTAACTCCTTATGCTCGTCCTCGGCCATAAGCGTTATTGTACCGCAACACTAGACCCGGACAAAGTTTGGCAATTTTGAAAATACTGAGGTCACTGCTATAATCACCTCTGTTAAAGCGCATTTGTCACGCCGTGGAAGGGTGTCCGAGCGGTTTAAGGAACTGGTCTTGAAAACCAGCATGCCAGCA
>CAZHJG010000013.1:0-23068 GCA_964533425.1 uncultured Candidatus Saccharibacteria bacterium
AAAACCAGCATGCCAGCAATGGTATCGTGGGTTCGAATCCCACCCCTTCCGCCAGTACGTTAAAATTATAGGACGAGGAGAGGTACCCAAGAGGCTGAAGGGGTCGGTTTGCTAAATCGATAGGGGGGAGCAATCCCCCGCGAGGGTTCGAATCCCTCTCTCTCCGCCAAGCCAGGCTGCCAGTGCTACGTCCGAATCTTTAACGTTTCCGATCACCGTGTTACCGTAGCTATATGCGGGCACGATTTATATTACCGTTATTAGTGTTCTCGCTCATATTTGCTGGTGTTGGAGCATATTTTCTCGTACACTCACATGCCGCAACCCTTATAGGAGACCTCAACAATGACGGAGTGGTTAACGGGTTTGACCTCTCGATTTTTTTGACTCATTGGCAACAATCAGGCAGTGGTTTAGCTGAAGACTTTAACAATGACGGCATTGTCAACAGCTTTGATCTGTCCATCTTGCTTAGTTATTATGGGCAGACAAACATACAACGGATACCCGGCTCGATTGCTAGCGACTGTTCTGTTGACGTCACGTCAGCCGTTCTCAATTGGATCGCCACGGTGCCAGATAATTCAACCCTGGTATTTGGTATTAATAAGTGTTACCGCATCGACGGCACGCTGGAGTTTTCGGGCCGCACTGGCCTGGATTTTGAGGGCAACGGCTCAACTTTCAAGGCCCTCAGTGCCCCTACCGACCAGGGTGCTATGTGGCGTGTCTGGCAGTCAACCGGAATGAAGTTCAATAACATGACTTTGACAGGCTCCTACACTAACGGCGGCACACATGATCCTACTTTGCAGCATGCCCATGGTTTTGACCTGCGTGGCACAGGTACTGAACTGTCAAACCTGACTATCAGTGACTTTGCCGGCGACTGCGTCTACTTTGGATTAGGCTCAGACAACACCACTCGCTCGACCGGCAGTTTCCATACTTCTTCCTGCTCGTCTATTGGCCGCAACGGGGTATCGGTGACGGCCGGCGACAACATACTAATTCAGTACAATACCTTCGGCGGCATCGGCTATGAAACTGTTGATATCGAGCCAAATATCGCCAGTGGTAACTGGGGTTCCCAGAATGTTACGGTTGATAACAACACCATAGGCACCTACTACCTTTACGGCTACTCGATTGTCGAAAACGCGCCTATCAGCGGGCAATCTTTTACTAATAACCATTTCATAGGCAGGGGACTACGCATAGCTGTAGGGCCAGTCAGTTCAGTGGTGAGTCGTCCTAACACCGTAACTATCCAAAACAACGGCTCGGATACTGCTCAAACGCCGGCCGCTATGAGCCTCGATGACATTGATAACTTAACAGTTACCGGCAATACTGTGCCCATGACTTCCGGCACCATGGCAGCGGTTGACTCTTCGTGCAAGGTTACTGTGTCCGGAAATAGCTACTCGGGCGGATCGGCTGAAAGCAGTATTACCAATTCAGTTACCGGTTGCTAACTGGACAAATTGCGCAATGCGTTTTGCTTATGTACTGCGGCATATGGTGTATTTTTATCTCCGACGACTCGCTTACTGTCAGTACCGGTCGGGTCATACCACCTGTCAAGCAAGTGAAGAAGCTACTCTCATGCCAATTCACGCCTGGGCGAAAACCGCCGCGTCTATACGACGGGCGCCAGCTTGCTTTAGGACTTGGGCCGCGGCTTCCAGGGTTGCTCCGGTGGTAAGGACATCGTCGATCAGGATTACATGCGCGTCATATATAAGATGGGGCTTGGCGACGTGAAAAGCGCCAGTGAGCTGCTGCAGACGCTGTTGTCTCGAGGCCCCAACCTGGTGTGATTGCCCCAGGCGGGCCAGGCAATTGCCATGTGGCAGGCTTGCATACCTAGACAGCTCTCGGGCCAAGAGCTTAGCCTGATCGTAGCCGCGTTGACGAACCCGACTGGTGGCAGTCGGTACCGGAACCAGAAGCGTGTCAGGCCTTGCCATTGCAGCAACCAATGGCAGCATGCAATGAGTCATTTGCCTCGTGGCAGCCTGGGCGCCGGCAAACTTTAGCTTCCAGACCAGGTTTTGCGCTATGCTCTCGTAATCGGTAGCCGCCCGTACAGCGAACAATCGGCTGGTTCGGCGGCAAGTCGAGCAGGTTCGGTAATTGGCTGCGATCTTGCGGCAGCGGTAACAACGCCCGGGAATATCAGGGAAGAGCTGCAGGCAAGTGGGGCAGAGCAAATCACCCTCCGCCCCGCAAGCCAGACAGTCGTGCGGCGCCATAATTCCCAGAAATTTATCTATAATGCTCATGTTGTATTTAATGCGTTGTAAATAAGTATTTCAGAAGTTGCACTCTTCTGAGTACCTAAGCTATACTGCTACTAACACAAAAAAGCAAGATCGCTTAACTATTTTTTAACGATTCTGCAGCCCTCGCGGACACTTTCGAGGACAACCACACAGAACGTAGAACCTTCAGAGTGAAGGTTCCCAAACAAACTAAGCTGGAGGGTAACGACTATTATGGCGCGACGTAATCGCGACGACGACGACCTGCTATTAGAAGAAGATGAATTAACCGCGGCGTTTCTCGGTGATGATGCTCCGATACCCGCTAGTGATCCCGGTCAGCCCGCACCCGCCGCTCCAGTTGCCGAAGAAGAGTGGGACGAAGACGACGCTGTACCCGGCCAATTAGCCGTTGATGTTTATGAAACCAAGGAAAAGCTGGTTGTTAAGGCCCGCACCGCCGGTGTTAATAAGAATGACCTCGATGTCAGCATATCCGATAACCAGCTAACCATCCGTGGTACGCTCAGCTCTGGCGCTGAAGAAGGTGTAGAGAACTACTTCCTGCAAGAGTGCTACTGGGGTGAATTCTCCCGCAGCATCGCCCTGCCGGTGCCAGTCAAAGAAGATGAGATTGAAGCCGTGCTCAAGGACGGCGTGCTAACCATCAGCTTCGGCAAAGTCCAGCAGGACACTGTCAAGAAGATCCAGGTACTCTAGCCGAGGGCTAAGGAAGTTGTCTGTATTCTGTTGTCTGTTGTCTGTCAGCTCTACCTCGGACGAACAGACTACTGATTACAGATTACTGACTACTTTTTTCAGCGACCGAAGGTCGTGCCAGTCAAAACTCGAAAGCTTAAAGAAAACCCCTCCGCTTCGTGAGGGGTTTTGCATTCGTTTAAGGCGGTCAATTACTGATTAACAGCAGTGGTCGTCTGGTTCAAGACGAAGTGGACAATAATCTGCGCCAGGGCCACAATGATCAGACCAACGATGGCGTAAATAAGCGTGTTCTTGGCACTACCGACCCGGTTGGAATCACCACCGGAGGTAATGTAGCGGAAACCGCCGTAGATGATCATGATGACGGCAACTGCACCGACCACGATCGAGAAGATGTTAACGATGTTCTTGGCCAGGTTACCGATGTTGTCGGTCGAAACGCCAGCATTGCCACAACCGATAGCGTTGCCGCCTGAGGCTGCAGAAGCACCCTGAGCAACGCCAGAAGTTATGTTGTTGGTACAACCGCCGCCGCCAGACAACGCGTACGCTGCCGTAGCTGGCACCAGCATCGGTACACCCATGAGCAAAGCTGAGACGAGTACGATCAGATGGTTTTTAATTTTTTGTATCATTCCTTTACCTTTCTTTAGCTTCCTTTAACTTATACTACAAACATTTTGCTTAATCAACATCGGCCTTACGGATGTGTCGCCTGATTAAGGACGAAGTGAACTAGGAATTGGGCCAGTCCGGCCACCGCCACACCGACCATGGCGTAAATCAGAGCGCTCCTCGCGCCACTGACCCTTTGCGGGTCACCACCAGAGGTAATATATCGGAAACCGCTGAGGATGATCATGATGATGGCCGCCGCTCCGGCTACGATCGACAGTACGCTTACAGCCGAGTTAAGAATATTGGTTACCCCGTTGCCTTTCGTGCCACAGCCCTGCGAACTGTCCAGTGTGTTCAGCGCCTGGCAAGCCGTGTCTTTGGACGAGGCGGCAAAATGACCTACGCTTCCGCCAGTTACGGTCAGTGCGGCCGCAGAAGCCATGCTGCTGCTTAAGCCCAATACCAACATGAGAGTCAGCGCGCTCTGTGTTATAAGATTTTTTAGTCGCATACTATATTTCCTCTATTGTTTCGTTTGCTTTACTTATACTTTATCCAAGATGAAAACTATTATACTCTGTGCCAAAGCGGTAACAGCCACGCCGACGAGTGCATAAATCAGCGTATTCTTGGCACCAGCTACAGCGTTGGCGTCGCCCCCCGACACTATAAATCTGATACCGCTAACCACAACCAGTATGATTGCTGCTGCCCCCGTTACAAACGCTATAACTTCCATAGCGTCCTTAATAACCGTGATGATCGGATTAGTGTTAACTGATTTGGTTTCCTGACACACCGTGGCACTACCAGGCAGTTTTTTGCAGGGGCTGAAGAGATTAACCGCGCTGGCCTGCGACGCAAGGCCCAGACTTGGTATCAGAAGTGCTGTGAGGATTGCCAGGTATAGTGAAAATTTTTTCATTATTTTCTCTTTTAATTATAGTTTGCTGAGCGCGAAGGCAACCACGGCTTCGGCAGTTATGCAAATTAGTAATCCGACGGCAGCAAAAACCACAGTGCTGCGAGCTTTGGCAGCTTCCTGCGGATTACCAGCCGAGAGCACAAAACGGAGACCGCCGATCACAACGAACAAGACCGAAAGAGCAGCCACAATACTGATGACAATGTTCAGGGCTGTCCGGAGCGTCCCGCCAGTAGCCGAAACGTGAGGCAAGTTATCTTTGAAGCCGTGAATGGCCAGATAGGGCACCAGCTTCAGAATTTCACTTGCCATTTAGTTAAATCTCCCGGCGATGAAGGCCACTGTCGCCGCGGCAATCACCGCTATAGCCAGGCCAATTAGCGCGTTCACGATCGTGTTCTTCGCTTGTCCCGTCTGTTCGGGTGAACCCTGGCTGGTGGTGTACAAAATACCGCCATAAATCACGAAGACAACTGCCGCTAACGCCGCGATCCTCAGTAGAATTTCAATGATAGCCGCCACAATCAGCCAGATGTCAGTCAGGCTGGTAATTTTAGGGTTACAAGTGGTTGGATCTCTCTGCAAATACACATACCACGTCGGGAAGCTAAGTATGGTGTACTGTCCGCAGCTGGCGGCAAAGAGCGATAGTAAGCCCATCATCGCAGCACTGCCCCTGGCACAACATAATTAAGAATGGCGTACGCGAAAATAAAGACAAAAAGCGCCAGCACGTTGCTGCGAATCCGTTTAATTGCCGTAGCCGTTGACTGTGGATCACCCCGGGAAGCGGTAAATTGAATACCAGCCCAAATCAGCGAGGCCACAATCACCACGCCAACTCCGTCAGACAGGAAATTGATAATGCCGAACAGCGCATCCATGATCGCGTTGCCTTTGCCAACACAACCGATATTGACACTCGTGTACGTGGCCGTATCGCCGCTGCCGCACTTATACTTTGTTTTCAGAGTCGTGGGCTGCTGCGTCGACCCGCTCGGCGTTCCACCACCGGGGGGAATGGCCTTGACTGCATACGCTCTACCGGGCGCCAGACTACCTGCCGTCGTAACCAGGACGGCCATCATGATTGCCGTGTACAAAAATTTCCGAATCATTAGCGTATGCTTGTCTTTGTATTACTTTTGCCTAGCTGTGCTATGTCTTAATTATAGAACGTACGCCGGAAAACGCAATGGAGTATACCTTCTTAACGCTTATGGTATAGTAAGATCAGCTAATAAAGGTCAGTGTGGGGTACACCGTACACCTAAAACTAAAGCAGCATGACAAAAACAATCCTCAAAAAATTTCACCTGCTTCTGCTTGCCTTTGTTATTACGCTATCCACTAGTGTTACCGCCTTTATGGGTACGGCCGTGGCCGCCTCGCTACCTTCCACGTCCGCGGACTGCACCAGTCATGGCTGGACTTTCGTATCCGGTTCAAGTACCACTGTTGGCGGCGGAACTACCTCCACAACAAATGGCCACAACTTTTGCTCGACGGCTGACAACGCTGCGTCCAAGAATGGCTCTAAGGCCCCGTCTTCTTTTGCCTGCCCGTCAGGCCAAACACTGGTAGACGTCACCGTTGTTGGCGGGAACGGCACGTTTTTTTGCGTCGATGCCTCCAAGTCCAAAAACACCACCCAGTGTAAGTCCGGTTTTGCCTTCGTGTTGGGCGCCTGCATCGTCGACCCCGCCGGCTATAGCGGTCTCGCCAGGGATGCCTGCAAGACTTACGGCCCTGGTGGCGCCAAAGCCAATAGCGCGTTCTATGACACCTGTCTAAAGGCATTTAATAAAGGCTTTAGCGGCCAGAGCCAAGGGAGCACCTGCAATAACGTAACCGGAACCGCCAAACAAGCCTGCCAAGCAGGCTGGACCGGAGGTAATAAAAACCAGAGCGGCAACAATACAAACAACAATAACAACAACGCTAACAGTAATAGTGCGCCCAGCTGCGAAGCTTCCGGCTTCTCCTTCTCGTGGTTCCTGTGCCCGCTGATCGATGGTATGGCCAGCTCCGTTGACTGGGTGTATACCAACATAATCCAGCCCCTCCTGCAGACCGATCCAATTAACCTCGCCAATCCCAACAAAGACCCAACTAACACGTATAAAATTTGGTCTACCTTCCGGGTTTACGGTGACATTCTGCTGGTTGTCGCGCTGCTGGTTGTCGTGTTTGGCGAAAGCATCGGCGGCGGCCTGATTGACGCGTATACCGCCAAAAAGGTGCTGCCGCGTCTGCTGATCGCTGCGGTGCTCATCAATCTGTCGATCTACCTAGTTTCACTGGCTGTCGACATTACAAACATCCTGGGTAACGGCATTATGGCACTCATCGAACAACCATTCAAAAACGCCGGTGCGTTTAAACTGCATATCGGTGGCGCGGCCGGTGACCTCGGTTTTGGCGCGCTACTGGGAGCCACGGGTACTATATGGGCGCTGGTCCACGCTGGCGCTGGTGGCGCTATCCTGGAGTTTTTGGCCTTTGTCATCGTCTTGCCGGCTTTCCTGACGTTTTTAGCCATTCTGGTCACCGTTATCCTCAGGCGCGGCCTCATTCTCTTCCTGATCCTGGTTTCGCCGATCGCTTTAGCGCTCTTCTGCTTGCCAAATACCGAGCAGTATTTCAGGAGGTGGTGGGACTTGCTGCTTAAAACGCTTCTCATCTATCCGATTATTGCCGTGGCCTTTGCCATGGGCAACGTTCTGTCGGTTACTATGAGCTCTTCGGGAGGAGGCATCATCACCGGCACACTGTCCCAGCTGCTCGGCGTGGTGGCCCTCATCGTGCCGCTCTTCCTCATTCCGTACAGCTTCCGCATCGCCGGCGGCCTCCTTGGTCGCGCCCACGACGCCGTCACCGGTATTCGCGATCGCGCCCACAAGCTCTCCGAAGGCCGCCGCGCCCGCGCCCAGTCCCACCTCCAACGCCAGACCATCCAGGCCCGCCAACAGTGGTATTCCGGCCTGCAGGGTAGAGCAAGCACCGGTAACCCACCCGGTATACGCGGCGCCATAAGGAAGCGAGGCTTGGGCGCTTTGGCCCGCACTGTGGGCGGGTATAACGCCGAAGCCACCGCCTCCGCCGCTCGAGCCGAAGTAGCCAAAGAATTAAATGATCAGATTGCCACCGGAAATGATACCGAAATTCGCGGCTTACTTGTCAACAAGCAAGCTGCCACACTCGAAAATGGCCTGAAAAAAGAAGTCAAAGACAACAGCGGCAATGTTATCGGCTATCAATACAAATCGCTTGGTGGCGCCTGGGTCAACGAAGCCGACGTCGACGCCGGCCAGCGCCGCTGGGGCAGAAATAGTTTCGCGCAACAGGCGGCTTTGTCTTATGAGATGCGCAAGGCCGACACCGAAGAAGACGTTCAGAGCATCGCCACGAATTACGGTCAGGTCGCCAAGAGCATGGGCATGACGGATCAGCAGGCCACCGGTGCCTGGATCGGCGCCGCCTTCGAGAACCAGGACAAGCACCTCGAGTTCAAGTACACCGACTGGCAAACCGGTCAGCTCAAAGACCCTCAAGGCCTCTTATCTGAAATTTACGAGAAGCGCGGCAGCTACAATATGTCTCAAATGCACGCCAAGACCATTGACTCCATCATTCTGGCAAATCGTGACGCCGGCAACGTACTGCGGGATAATAGTGCCACTCAAGAGCAGAAAGACACGGCCGCTGCCACCCAAAGCAAGGCTGCCAGTATCGCCGAAACCTTTATGAGCCGCTACGGTGGTGCCGGACACTTCGCTGGCGAGGTGGGTGAGTCACCCGTTGAGCGCGACGCGACCGGCGGTCGGGCTCCGAGCTACCAGTCTAATGCCCAAGGCTCAGCCCACGTTGCCGAGCGCGTTAGACAGTTGGCCGCCGAAACGGGAGTTTATCGCGACCGTGATAACGACCCCAGGTATCCCCCAATTAACCATCAGGGCTAGAGTCAGTTTTCCTTCCTAGAGCCAAACTTCTTCGTCGGCAGCTTCATCGTCGTCGGCCTTACCATCGGCATGCTCCTCACGCGTCGGTCGCCGCGGCAGGCCCAACTCTTTACGCCTGGCGTCTATGAACAGCCCCAAGTCTCTTTCGAGCCGCTCAAGATGGGCGGCGACCCGCGCTTCTGGGCTATAACGATTCACGGGGCTATCTTTTCCTTTTGCTGCTTCAGGCAACTGCCAATATGCATCGACATATCCGTAATCTTTCTCAAACATCGAGTGAATCGGATAGTCATGAAGATCGATTTTGGCAGCTAGCTTGCCTGTTTTGGGGTCATGATACGGTTGCACGGTTCGCAGCGTGCTTTCATCACTGGCTACTTCGCCGCCGAGCATTAACTCACCGCTCTTCATAAGAATGATGCTGCGAGCCAAGCTCTTGCGATACGAAAATTGAGAGATGACCCAGCCCTTGCCTAGATCATGAGGCGTACCGGGCGTAGGACCTGCACCGACATCCACTAGCCTGACATCCGGGGCTATCTCTTTTTCTTCAAGCACATCCCTAAGGTGTACCAGCGGAACCTCCAAAGCGGCCGCTTGCGTAAGCACCACCTGTTGCGCCTGATTAGCGGCGTTTCCTTCTTCGCGCGCCCGCTGTTCATAAAAGTTAAGCACGGCGGGTTGCTGAGTAAATTCTTCGAAGCGTTCGTGCATATTAGCGGCCTCTCTTTACCTGTGAAACGGTCGATGTAACGGGGAAAGCAGCTGATAAAAGTTTTGTTTGCGCATATGCTTTTTGCATAGCTATTATATTAGCAAATTTTTGGTGAATTGTCAATATTACGGTACTGCTGTTAAACCGTGTCGCACGGAGTTACTTTTTGGTATACTTAAGCATAACGCTCATGGCAACATACAAACTCATTCAGGATATTGAGGCTGAGGATCATATTCTTGGGCCGCTTAGCCTGCGCCAGTTCATCTTTGCGCTGGTGGCGGTATTTTGCTTTTACATGTGTTTTGTCGGGATAAAAGGACACTTCTTATTCTTATTAGTGCCGTTTGGCCCACCTGGGATATTCTTTGGCTTTTTTGCTTTCCCGTGGGGCAGGGATCAGCCCACAGAGATCTGGGCGCTGGCTAAGCTGCGGTTTTTGCTGAAGCCACGGCAGCGAATCTGGGATCAGAGCGGCGTGAGAGAGCTGGTGACTATCACGGTGCCGAAAAAGATCGAGCCTGTGCTCACCGACGGCCTCAGCCAGATAGAGGTCAAAAGCCGCCTGCACGCCTTGGCCAATACGCTCGATAGCCGTGGCTGGGCCGTGAAAGGCGTCACAGTGAACGCCTACAGCAACCCCGATCCGGTCGTCGGCTTGAACTCCGACCGCCTGATTGACCTCAATACCATGCCGCAAGAAGTGCCGAGCTATGATGTGCAGGCCTCCGACGACATTCTCGACGAAGATAGCAACCCGGTGGCCCAGCAGTTTGATCAGATGATCATCCAGTCCGAAAGCGCTCACCGCCAACAGCTTATCAATCAGCTTAATAACCCAGTCCCTCCGCCTCCACCCCCGGCGCCATCTCCGCCAGCGGCCAATGCCACACAGCCAGCGACCCCGGCCGATAATTACTGGTTCATGAATCCCGCTGCCAGCGCAGCGCAGCGCCCTGGCAAAACCACCCTTGGGGACACGCAAGTGCAGCTGCCCGGAAACGACAGCGTTATACCGGCGGCTCAGCCCACGGCCGATGACACCGCGTTGACGTCACAGCTAAGGACCCGCTCCAGCTCCCTGGACATAGCAAATAGCCACCTGCCGATCATCCAGCCCCTTGGCAGCGCGCCCCCGCCAGTGGTCAGTCAGCCCCCGGCGCCGCCGGCTCAGCCCACGACCGCTCCCTCTGGTACTCCTCCTTCCGATCCTGCTATACTATCCTTGGCCAGTAATAATGACCTGAACGTGGCGACGCTCGCGCGCGAGGCCCATAAAGCCAAGCACGAGGAACCGCTCCAGGATGATGAAGTCGTTATTTCTCTACACTAGATCTCCAGGCAGCTGGAAAACAAAGGTGGGCACCGAAATGAAGTCAAAAGCTAAAAGTCAGAAAGCCAGAAAGCCGCTGCAGTCTTGCTTGCGTTCGCTTTGGACTTTAGACTTTAGACTTTGGACTGCAGCGATCGGAGGAAGTGCCTAATGGATCCAACCTTGCCAAATCAGGTCGGCCCGCCGGCGGTAGGGCACACCGTCAATCCGCCGCCTTTGCCGCAAATTCAGCCCGTGGGGCTGCCCAGGGAAGAATCGCAGCGGGTTGTGCCCGCCATGGCCGGCGCTGAACAGGCTGCGCAGCAAATTCCACTCCCCCAACCGATCATGCAGCAATCGCCAATCCTGGCACCGCCAGTACCCATAGGCGGCACCATGCCGCAACCTCCGCCCAGCCGCCAGCCCGTGGCCACCAATGCCCAACCACTGGCTGCCAGCCCCAGCCAGCCGGCACCGGTCGGCGCTCCTGCAACTGCCGCGGCGGCAGCGCCTCCACATCCTAAGACCAATCCCAACAGTACACAGAACGCCTTGCAGATGGCCGAAGTCCGCGACGGCATCGTCATCATGAATGACGGCTCGTTCCGCTCGGTGGTGATGGTCAAAAGCATCAACTTTGATCTGATGAGCCCGCAGGAACAGGAAGCAGTGGAATACAGCTATCAGGGCTTTCTGAACTCGCTGTATTTTCCGATCCAGATCTTTACCCGTTCACAAAAGGTTGACCTGCAGCCCTACATCGAGCGGCTGGACAAAATCCGGACCGAGCACGACAACATGCTGCTGGCGCTGCTGATGGAGGATTACATTGGCTACATCGACGCCCTGAGCCAGCACACCAACATTATGGACAAGAAGTTTTACGTAGTTATTCCGTTCTTCCCGGTTATTGACGCCCAGAAGGCGCTGACCCAAAGCAAGAACTTTTTGAGTGGGCTAGGTGGTTTGTTCAACAACAAGGAGCAGCATGTGGTTATTAACGAGCCCGATCTGGTGAACGCCAAAACGGAGCTGCGTAATCGCGTCCAAGCTGTGCTCGGCGGCCTGCAGCAATGCGGCATTCAAGGCCTGCCGCTGGATACCCAAGAGCTGATCGAACTCTACTACGACACGTATAATCCCGACACCGCCACCCGGCAGCAGCTCAAGAACTTCAATGATCTGACCGCCGATGTTATTACCAAGGGACAGGGCGCCGCACCACAGGCGCACTTGCAGAGGGAGTTGCAATGATGCTTCGAGCCAGTCAAAAGTCGAAAAGTCGAAAAGTCGAAAGGCTGCTGCAGTCGCGGCTTTGGACTTTGGACCTTGGACTTTTGGCCCAAGCGACTGGAGGGAGCGCCTGATGCTTGGCAAAAAGAAGCCGGCAACCGACCCCGTCGCTATTGCCCAGGCCCAGCGGGCCCGAGAAGAGCAGGAGGTGCAGGCCGCTTTTCAGAAGGGTGTCACGGCGCTTAGAGACTTCATCGCGCCGAGTTCGCTGGAATTCAGCAGTACACATTTTCAGCTGGGCACCCGGTACGCCCGCACGTACTACGTTTATGGCTACCCGCGCCAGCTGTACACCGGCTGGCTGAGCAGCATGGTCAACCTTGATGAAGTGATCGACATGAGCCTCTACGTATATCCGGTAGAAAGCCAGGTGGTACTGGAAAATCTGAAAAAGAAAGTCACCCAACTGGAAGCCGGTATTCAGCTCGATACAGAGAAGGGGCGGGTACGCGATCCGGCCAAGCAAGCCGCCATTCTGGACGCCGAGGAAATCCGCGACAAATTGCAGGTCGGCGAGGAACGCTTCTTCCGCTTCGGCCTGTACTTCACGCTCTACGCCGGCAGCATGGAAGAACTGGAGTTTGTCAGCCACAAAGTGGAATCTTTGCTCGGGCAGCAGCTGGTGTACAGCAAGCCGGCCAGTTCGCAGCAAGAACAAGGCTTCAGCAGCACCGTGCCGCAGCTGGTCGATCAGCTGCAGATCCGGCGCAATATGAGTACCGGCGCCCTCAGCACCAGCTTCCCCTTTACTAGCGCTGATCTGACGCAGGACAATGGCATTCTGTATGGCATTAACATGCACAACTCGGGCCTGGTTATTTTTGACCGTTTCTCTCTGGAAAACGGCAACTCGGTGGTCTTCGCCAAGTCCGGCGCCGGCAAGAGCTTCACGGTGAAGCTTGAGGCCCTGCGCAGCATGATGTTCGGAACCGAAATTTTCATCATCGACCCCGAGAACGAGTACCAGCGGATGTGTGAAGCGGTCGGCGGCGCCTATGTGCGCCTGAGCCTTAACTCAGCCACCCGTATCAACCCGTTTGATCTGCCAAAGGTTGTCGATAGCGAAGAAGCCGACAACGCCCTCCGGTCCAACCTCATCACCTTGCACGGCCTGCTCCGTCTGATGATGGGTGGCGCCCAGACCCAGATGCTGGGTGGCAATGCAGCGTACATGCCGGCGCTCGCCCCGAGCGAAGAGGCCGACCTCGACGCTGCTCTAATTGCGACGTACGCCAAAGCCGGTATCACCAATGATCCCCTGACTCACACCTCCATACCACCGACGATTACTGATCTGTACGACACCTTGCTCCATATGGGTGGCACCGGGCCTCAGTTGGCCCAACGCCTGCGTAAATACACGAGTGGCACGTTTGCCGGTATTTTCAGCCAGCCAAGCAATATTGATATTAACAACGCCTTGGTGGTGTTCAATGTGCGCGATCTCGAAGATGAGCTGCGACCGGTAGCTATGTACATCGTGCTGAACTACATCTGGAATAAAACCAAGACCGACCAAAGGCGCCGTATTTTGATCGTCGATGAGGCCTGGCAACTTATGAAATACGAGGACTCGGCCAACTTCCTCTTCTCGCTTGCCAAGCGGGCCCGCAAGTACAATCTGGGCATCACCACCATCACCCAGGACGTCGAAGACTTTATGGGGTCGCGCATGGGGCGAGCGATCGTGGCTAACGCCTCGATGCAGTTCCTTTTGAAACAATCTCCCTCCGCAGTTGACGTGTTAAGCGACGTCTTTAAGCTGACGAGTGAGGAGCGCAAACGGTTGAGCCAATTCCCGGTGGGGCAGGGGCTCTTTTTCGCCGGCCAGAACCACGTGCACATTCAGGTGGTGGCCAGCCCAACAGAGACAGGCCTTATCACAACCAACCCTGGCCAGGTGCAGCAAATGTCTGCGGCTGAGCAGACTGGGGAGTTCAACCAGCCAGCTGGAACAATCGACTTGGGCAACCGCCTGTCGCCGGGCAGCGCCGGACCTGTGCAGTAACAGTGGTAATTTTTGTGGTGTAGGTGTAGAATAAAACCATAAGGACTTAAGAGAACTTAGGTGAAAAACCAAAATGTCATGGTTGACAGCTAAAAATAAGGTGTTGGCATGAACCCCACGGAAGCGCCGCAAAAGGGGGCTTATGATCCCGAGGATCAAGAGGGGCATTCACATATCGATCTGGGCCCTGGGCATAATGCGCCCGCATGGAAGCCATACAACCCGGCTGGCAATGATGTTGCATCCGGCGACCCTTCTGACCCGCGCGGTGAGGGGCTTGATAAGGTCCGCGGGAGCGAAGCTTCGCCGAGCGTTTACAATCCTGACGGTGATAGCAGCCAAGCTAGCAGCCAGTCCGCTCGGGCCGGGCTGAACAATGCTGAGTCCGGGGGCTGGGATACGAATCTGGGTGCGGCAGCCGCGGGCGTCGGCCGGATTGGGGCCGCCAAACAGCTTATCAACTTTTTCTGGGGGTCAAAAACCCGCCGCCGCAATTCAGTTACCGGTGGCGTCGCCGGCCTAGCAATAGCCGGGGGCGTAGTGGGCTTGACGCTTCTCTCTGGGCCTGGGCAGCTGATTCAGCTCTCGCACATCTTGCAGAAGAATTTTGACGCTCAAAACAGCGCGGTCAGCAACCGGCTCAATAAACTGTTGCCTAACTCATTGAACGCTCAAGACGCAGGCGAGACCCGCTTGAGCACCCTCGGTCGGCAGTTTTTGCGGCCGGCCCTTAACAACTTGAAGGATATCGGCATAGAGTTCCAAACGGATTCCACCGGCGGGCTTAAGGGCACTACCATAGACACCGCCAAACTAGTCAAGCAGGTTCCGGAACTCAAAGGAATGACTATCAGTGAGCAGCAATCTTTCCTGGCGGAAAAATTTTCTTCGGTTAGTCCTGATCAAATAAAGTTTCAGGGCAACAAATTCGTCATTGATGCCAGTGATTTCCCGATGAAGTCGCTGTCGGCTCTCAGTAACGACACGCTAAACCTGCTCGCAGACGGCAAAATCGTAACGGCCATTAACGAACGCGTACTCAGCTCTTATTTCGATCTGCCGTCGCTCTTCCACCCCATAAAGAAGGCCAGCGCCGCGGCTAGAAAGAAACTGACTACTGTAGCAGAAGAAAAACAAGCCAACGCCGACGAGGTAAAAAGTGAGATTACCGACCCGGTGCAAAGCAAAACCGCAGTTCTTCGGCAAAGCCTGAAAGACAAATTGGGCGGCAGCTTTGGCAATACCGTCACCAAGGTTTTGATAACTTCGGCGGTCGCATGTACGATCCGTAGCGCGGCCGATGACGCCGTGCAGTTTAACCATGACGCGATTGAGGTGCCAGCCACGGAGGAAACGGTTCGCGATATGGCCGTCGGAGAACAAGAAGAGTCTGGCAATGATCTGACCATTGAGCAGGCTGGCGGCGTGGCGGCCGGCTTCAGCGATAAGACCGGCACTATCTGGGATGGCAGGGCCATGCAGGCGCTAACCGGCGAAAAGCAAAGCGGGCCTGATTTATCCGAGAACATCGCCCAGGCTTTTTCCAGTAAAACAACCGCTGATGGTATTAAAAAGGCTGTGGCCATAAACGTGCCGATCGTTGGCAATGTTACCGGTGCCCTCTGTAGCGGGCCTGGGCTGATCGTACAGGGCATCGCCGGCTTAGCGTTCTTCATCGCCAACATACCGGATGGCGGGGCCGGCGCGTTCGCCAAATACGCCGCCACGCAAGCCGCCACCAACGCTGCCATAGGCGGCGTTACTTACTTTTTGGAGCACGAGATGGTGAACCTGATAAAAGACAATGCCATCATACCCTCGGTTTTGAGCGGGCCGGAGGGCGGCAACATCATGGCCTGGGCCGGGCGTGAGGCGGCCAACATGGGTGGTTACGCCAAGGGTGAAGTGCCCCTATCTGCCGCCGAGTCGGCCAGCATTGCTTCGGCACAGCAACAGCAGGACGAGCAGCAATTTCGCTCCGAAAGCGTCTTCGCCCGCGTATTCGACGTGAACGACTACCGCTCCGTAGCAGGTAGACTGGCGGATTCGATGAGTCCCAGCCTCGCGCAAAATGCTGCCAGCGCCTTCAGTGGACTTGGAAGCATGTGGAGTGGCCTGCTCTCAAACCTCTCCTCAATATTCATGCCCCATGCCAGCGCGGCCACTACGGCCTACAACTGGGGTTTTCCTCAGTACGGCATCCCCAAAACCCTTTTGGACGACCCCAACCTGGCTGACCCTTACGCCAATGGCGAACTGGTGGGTAAACTGCTTGACGCCGAAACGAGCGCGGGTATTACGACTCTGACCGACAAAGCCATGTCGTGCTTTGGGGTCAGCATCGCCCAAGACAGTAACGGCCAATGGAATGTCACCACGCAAACGCTCGTTGATCCTCATAGCCAGGACTACACCGATCATAACTGTACCGACCTGAGTGATCCTAACTGGCGACGCGTTATTATGTTCATTTTTGACACTCGGGCCATGCAGGCTTTAGCCTGCTTCCAGGGCGACGACCAGTCCTGCCAGGATGCCGGGTATGGCGTGGCTTCGGGCGGTAGCAGTACGACTACGACCGCTTCAGTCGGAGGATTTACCAATCCATTTCCCAAAGGCTGGCAACCCGGACGACTTGACATGGGATACGACGGAACATTCTCCGGGCAGGTTGTGGCGCCCTTCGCGGGTACCATCACGTACGCCTCCGTTTCCTTCTCTAACTGGGGCGGCTACATTGAGTTGAAGGCCGATCAGAAGCCGGGCTGGTCCGCAAGCTCGTCCACTCTCTACTTTGCCGAGGGCATTAAGCCGGCAGCGGGAGTCGGAGCAGGTACGCACGTTAACCCGGGCGATCCTATCGGCGACGCCTTTACGACCGGAGCCCAAGCCGGTATATCTGGCAATATCGAGTGGGGTGTGGCTCAGGATGGATCCGTTGGCAGTCCGACTAACACCTTCGTTTTTGGCCAGTGCGGCTCATCAAGCGCCCAACAATCGGTTTTGAATTTTTCGCAGTGGGCGCAGCAAACGCTTCACGTCGCCCCTCCGGCATCAACTGATCACGCAGGATGTCCATAATGCTACGCATACATCGAAAATCAACTATTAAACATGTGCTCACCAGGAGCTGCATTGTCGTAATAGGCCTCTGCTTCCTTTTCAGCAGCGTGATAGTGCCGACAGCCGAAGCGCTCTCGGGCGATCAGAAAACGCTATTTGAAGAAGGCATCAACTTCTTTGACCTGTGCGGCTCCAGTAATTCGACCGATACGAGCGCCAACAGCACAAATACGGCCGGAGTCGGGCCGGTCTACCTACTTGGTGACTCCATTCTGATGGGCGCCTATTACGATCAACCCCAGCAGCTTCAGAAAGATCTCCAGGCCGCCAAAATCGACTCCACCGCTGACGCCTCCGGTTCGCGCAGCATGATTTCGCCTGGCGTCGGCTCACCGGGCACCTTCCCAGGCGCGCACCAAGACGGTCTTGACGCCATCAAATCAGACCTGAACGCCACCAAAAATACCAACCAGGCGCCAAACACTATCGTGATCGAACTCGGCACTAACGCTAGCGGTACCCCAACGAACTTCCAGCAACAGATGGAGCAGGCCATCGATTCGGCAAAAAGTATTGATTCTTCGGCGCAGATTGACTGGGTGAATCTGTTTTCTAACGTAAGTTATAAGGACGAGTACAATCACGTCATCGCGTCAGTTGCCTCCACCAAGCATATCAGTGTCATCGACACTACAAAAGCTCATATATCACTTAGCCCTGACGGCATTCACCCCGACATTGCGGGTTATCGCACTCTCTCCAAGACCATCGTTGACGGTCTGCAGTCCAGCGCCGGCACCCCTTCAGCTACAGGCGGGGCGGTTAATGGTGCGCCCAGCAATACGAGTGTTCCGAACTTCAGCGACGCCCAAAGTGGCGACACAGGCGGCCAAACTACTATTGATGATGACGGGGCGGACCCCAGCCCGACCGGCAGTGGCTTTCACCAGAGCGGCACATCGTATGCGTCCGGCAGGCTTGGTGCCCTGCACACCAACTTTATCGCGCTAAACCCTGGTTGGGCAGCTGCCAACGGGCTGGTGTTGGGCGACGTGGCCGCGCTTGTGTATCACGGCAAAACTATTTACGCCGTGTACGGCGACAACCATGCAGGAAATACGCCGCACGCCGAAATCTCTGTCCGGGCATCTATGGCTTTGTCTGGTGTTACCAATCCGGCGGCTGCCCCTAACTTAACCGGTGTTCATTTTTACATCTACCCTAACACGCATCAATTACTCCATAACTCGGTTGACCAGAGTTTGATTGATCAAATTGGTGCTAAGGCGGCTGGCGGCAGCATTGCCAGCGGTGCCTCATCCACGAACGCCAGCTCTCAAGGTGCTAACAACGCCTGCTGCCCAAACGGAAACGCCAATAATACTACTCCCGCCACGACGGGTACCGCTATCGTGCTGGACCCCGGCCATTCACCGGCCACCGATCCAAACCAAAGGGATCCGACCACCGGGCTGTACGTGCAGGACTACGAAAACGAACCAGAAATGAAGAATGCCTTCACTGCCGCCACCAAGATCGAAGCCCTGTTGAAGAAGAATAATTACAACGTGGTGCTCACCAAGACTTCGGCCGACGAGAAACTTGACCTCGGCAAGCGGGCGGACCGAATTAACAGCACGCACGGGGCACTGGTTGTCACACTGCACTCCGATCCCGGCATTTCCAGTGGCTTCTTGATGTACCCCGACAAAAACAGTACGCGCGTGCCGCAAGGCGGTTCACGACTGGACGGAACGAATGGCCTGGTCGACCCGACGATTGAAGGGCCGAGCGAGACAGCGGCCAAAACAATGGCCCTTGTTCTGTCTCAAAATGGCGTGCCTGGAGAAACGGCTAAATCCTTCTTCGACGAATACGGTAAGGACGGCCTCCTGGGCAACGAAAAAAACCCTGGTAACACGCCGGTGCAAACCATCTTAACCACCATCCCGGCCGTGTATAGTGAGGTGCGACAAGACTTGCTGCCAACCGACAAGTTCGCGGGCGCCATGGCCAAGGCTATTGAGAAGGCAGTCCCATTATCTCCGGCCGCTTCCTTTACCGCGCCGATCGCTCCGACTGGCAGCACCGCCAGCAGTCTCACTTCGGCGGGCGGCTCTGGTGTAGCCGGCACCAGCTCAAGTGCTACGAGTTGTTGCCCATCAGCATTGACTGCCACAGTTGCTGGTAGCGCGCTGCCGACCGCCCTTACAGGTACTGACAACGAACACAAGGCTTACAATTTCTTCTTGCAGCTTGGACTTTCGCCAGCGCAGGCGGCGGGCGTGGTCGCAAATCTGGTCAACGAGTCAGGTGTCGATCCTTTGATTGCGGGTCCCAATCCGGCTGGACAGAACGTCTGGGGGATCGCTCAATGGACTGGCGCCAGTATTGGCATGTACATCGCCGATAAAGCCAAAAACCATATAACCGGGCCTGATGGTGATCTGTTGACTCAGTTACAGGTTTTATGGGTCGAAATGATTGGCCAGGGCTCCTATGGGCCAGACATTGTGTCCGGCCTAAAGAAAATCAACGACCCGGGAGCCGCCGCGCTGTATTTCCGTGATAACTTTGAAAGGTGTGATACGGGCGTATCGAGCTGTGCCGACCGGGCCAGTGTCGGTGTGAGCGAATTCAACAAGCTGGCCAATGGCGGCAGCGCCGTGACGGCGAGTGGCGGCAGTGGCGGCAGCTGCCAAAGCCCGTCCGGCAGTCCAGATTGTCTGACCGCGGTGGGTGACGCCAAGATAATCTGTGAAGCCAAGAAGTACGATCCAACGAGTTACATTTGGGGAGGAGGTCATGGCTCGCCGGCTGCCTGGCATCAAGCATGCCCGACTATTGGGCCGAGCTGCGGGGAGGACTGTAGTGGTTTGGTGGACTTATCGGTGTATGATGCCTTCAAGGTAGATTTAGGGGGCGAAAATACCGATGGTGAACGGGGAGATACTTCGCATTGGAAACAAATCCCGCTCAGCCAGGTCCAGCCAGGCGACATCGTCCAGCCCGACTCTGGGCATGTCGAGATTGTTGATCATGTGTCCGGGAATACGCTCCACACCTTTGGCTCGCATACCTCGCACGCTGCTCAACCAGATCAGGTGGGGCCAACGACTTGGCCGGCATCCTCCGGCTACAACTACTTCCATTACATAGGGCCGGGGTCGTAGTAAGATGAACAGTATGAACTGGCGCCCTCATGTAGCACGGCTTTGCGTGATTGCCGTGATTCTGGCCGGGGTGTTTGCGGTCCGTTACTCTATTCTGGGCGGTTCAAGCGTCGTTAAGCTTAATGTTAGCCCGCCGCTCGGCGGGCTAACATCGCAGGCCTTAGGCCCTAATGAATCGGGAGCGCTTTGGTCTGAGGGCAAAGACTACACGCTAAAAACACAGTATTTAGAAAACAATAAGTGGGCCGTTGTTTCGATTAATCCAAATAGCTCGCATCCTTTTGACCCCGTTACCGCGATTTTTGAGAAGACTGGGGGCACCTACCAGTTAGAAGCCGGGCCGAGCGGAGTCTTCTCCAACGACGTCGTACTACAAATGCCTAACAGCGTAATTAATTACCTATTCTCCAAGGGGTTGGTTTATGGATCCGTACCAGAATAATCAGACGCGAATATACCGCTGGGTTTTCCTAGTGGTTATGTTGTATAGCTTATACCTGCTGGCTTCTGCTTTTCTTAATCGGCAGTCTACTGGTCTGCTCAAGGTTTCGTCCAACTCTAAAAAAGCGGCTATCAGCATTAGCAGCGGTAACACCACCGCTCAACTTGTCGGCGTCGGGAGCGCCACCATACGAATCAAGCCAGGCACATACTACTTGGTTGCAAACGATTCCGGTCGCCAGACAAGTGGCGTCGCTACCGTCACCAAAAATCAAACAACTGCCGCTTCGTTAGATCTGAATAAAGCTATCGGGTTGGCTTCGGTCTCCAGCATTACCTACGAGAATATAGACTCACTCAGCAACCGAGGCATTTCCGATGATCAGATTTCGCAGCTGAAGCTTCTTTTCTTTGACTACATCATCAACCACCAGAAGGGTGCGAAAACCGTGGCCGTCGATCCGGACAGTATTCAGCGCCTACCAATCGACCAAAACACTGGTATTTTTACCGTGAACTTTGACGTCGTCATCGATAACATCCCTTACGATGCTCAAATAACCTATCCCGACACGAACAGTCTCTGGTTAAGCTTGACTGATCCAAAAGGCGGCGTCGAGGTATTTAACACTAAGGGTAACGACTAACCTCAACTCAATGGCAAGACGTTGGCGCTTTTGGCAAAGTGCTTTAAAACTATATCGGCATCGGTTGTGGTGATGAACGTCTGGTACGGTGCCAGATAGTCCGTAAGAGCGTGCCGGCGCTTGCCGTCGAGCTCACTGAACACGTCATCCAATAATAGGATGGGGGTAATGCCGCGGGCTTCTTCGATCAGCTTGAGTTCGGCTATCTTGAGCGCCAGTATCGCCGTTCGCGCTTCGCCGCGCGAGGCCGTTTCCTGAGCCGGATGCCCGTCGAATAGGACCAGCAGGTCTTCGCGGTGCGGTCCGGCGCCGGTGAAGCCACGGGCCCGATCAAGTTCATGGTTTCGCTCCAGCTCCTTGAGCAGATGACTCTCATAAGCTTCAGGGGGCCAGCGTTTGCCATACTCCAGCCTTACTTTCGTGGTTGTTTTAGACAGCTGTTTATATAGTTTTGCGGCCTCGTTATCGAGCCGGGTAGCCAGCTCGCTTCTGGCTCGGATAATTTGGCCCGCTAGTTCACTGAGTCTGAGATTCCAGGGGAAAATCTGCGTCTGGTCAGCAGCCTGGGCTTGCTTGAGCAGGGCATTGCGCTGGGCGAGCGTTCTGCGGTATTGCCGCCGGACGGTACCGTAGCCTGGCAGGGTCTGTTCCAGCAGATCATCCAGGTACTCCCGACGGCGTTCGGGACTGCCAGCCAGCAGCTGAAGATGGTTTGGCTCAAATAAAACTACCGGGAGCGTGTGAACCAGGGTTAGTCGCTTGTAGCTTTTACCGTCCAGCTCATACAGTTTCGCCGGAGTGGTTTCAGGCGTGATTTTTACCGTCCGTTCCGAACCGCTTTCTAGCCGGGTATCGAGGCGAGCCCACGGCTTATCGAACCGCACGAGCTCATTATCCTTAACGCGGTACGAGTGGCCACGGGCGAGTACTAGTACAGCCTCTAACAGATTGGTTTTACCGCTGGCGTTCGGGCCGACAATAATATTTACGCCCGGCGAAAACTCAAACGAGTCGTCCTTGTAAGAACGGTAGTTTTGTAGGCGTAAGTCAGAAAACATGGTCGAAAGTCTAAAGCTTAAAGTCTTTTTATGAAACCTGCGAGCAGCCGTGAAACGCTAACGGCGAGTCCCGTAAGCTCCGCTTGCTGACTCTGTGTAATATGACCAACCTCTGGTGCCACAGCAAGCATAGACCTTACTTCACCACAGGATCCTTTCGCAATATACAAGAAATACCGCAGCTCCCTGTCACTTTTTCTCTCAAACCCCTCAGCTATATTATTCATAATCGAAACTGAGGCGCGCTGAAGCTGGTCTTTGAACCCATAATCCCTGCAGTTGTTAAAGATTTTATATATAAGTATGGTCAGCTCTTTAGCTTGTTCCCAGGCTAAAATATCCTCAAAACGCTGCATTTTCACACTCACATTGTAGCGGCTTTCAGCTTTCAGCTTTAGACTTTCAACCAAAAGTTAAGGTTCATTTAACTTTTGAGGGGCATTATGACATGCCGGTAGTCAGTGTTTTCTGGGTCGTGAATCAGGGTTGGCTCAAGTTTTCCGTTAAAGCCGAAAGTGACTTCTTCTCCGCTTAAAGCGTTAAGTCCGTCGAGTAGATATCTGGAGTTAAGGGTGATGCTGCCGCTGCCTTTCACCTTGGCGTTGGCTGTTGCGGTGTTCTCGCCAAGCTGGGAAGCCACCGAACGAATGCTTAGTTGTTTGGCTTTTTCATCGACTTCGATCGTTACGCTGCCAGCACTCTCTCGTGCGAACAGACTAGAAACCTTTGTCACATTCAAGAAGTCGGCGCGTTTGAGCGTGGCTTGCGTTTCGAATTTTTCAGGAATCAATTTACGGTAATCGGGGTAATTACCTTCAACGAGCCGAGTAACCAGTTCGACATCACCAACTTGGAACAATACC
>CAZHJG010000014.1:0-1416 GCA_964533425.1 uncultured Candidatus Saccharibacteria bacterium
TCTTGACGTGGCCGAGGTAGTGGATGGCGTTGTCGCCCATGGAGCAAGCGAAGACTGGTTCGTGCTCTTTCTTGAGGTGGGGGGCGCCGAGAATGGTCTTTTCGGTGTCGATGTAGGCGACGATGTCGCTAATCTGTGACTTGCTGTAGCCGAGCGCTTTCAGGGCCCGCGGCACCGTTTGGTTGACGATGTGCATGGTGCCGCCACCAACCAGTTTCTTGACTTTCACGAGACCCAGATCCGGCTCGATACCAGTGGTGTCACAGTCCATCATCAGGCCAATGGTACCGGTTGGGGCCAGCAAGCTGGCCTGGGAATTACGCACGCCATAGAGATCACCAAGCTCGACGGCTTCATCCCACGCAGTGGCCGCGGCGCTCAGCAGCTCTTCAGAAACCAAGCTGGCGTCGATGTTCGAGACTTCGGCGCGGTGCATCTTCAGTACGTTCAGCATGCCTTCGCGGTCTTTGTTGAAGCCGGCGAAGGGGCCGACTCGGCGGGCCAGCTTGGCGCTGACGGCATAGCTGTGGCCAGTCATGAGCGCGGTAATGGCGGCAGCTTGAGCGCGGCCTTCGGCGCTGTCGTATGGCAAACCTTGGGCCATCAGCAAGGCGCCAAGGTTGGCGTAGCCAATGCCCAACTCACGGTAGGCACGGGCGTTCTTAGTAATCTTTTCGGTTGGGTACTCACTGTAGCCGACCAGGATTTCCTGGGCGGTAAAGATCAGTTCGCAAGTGTGCTTGAACTCTGCAATGGCGAAGCTAAAGTCATCACGCAGATATTTCAGCAAGTTAATGCTGGCCAGGTTGCAGGCCGAGTTATCAAGGTGCATGTACTCGCTGCAGGGATTGGAGCCGTTGATGCGGCCAGCCATTGGTGTGGTGTGCCACTTGTTGATGGTGGTGTCGAACTGCATGCCCGGATCAGCGCATTCCCACGCCGCTTCGGAGATCTGCCGAAACAGATCGCGAGCCTTGACGGTTTTGACTGGCTTGCCAGTGGTGACGGCCCGCAGATCCCAGTCGCTATCGTTTTCCACAGCCTCCATGAACTCGTCGGTGACACGCACCGAAATGTTGGCGTTCTGGTACTGGACGCTGAAGCTGTCCTTGCCATCCAGGCTCATATCCCAGCCTAGGGACTGCAGGTCGCGGGCCTTGCGCTCCTCAATGGCCTTGCTCCAGGTGAACTCGTAGACATCCGGGTGATCGACATTCAGAATGACCATTTTGGCGGCCCGGCGAGTCTTACCACCACTCTTGATAGCACCGGCGCTAGCGTCCGCACCACGCATAAAGCTTAGGGGTCCACTAGCTGTGCCGGCGCGCGTTAACCCCGCCGCGCCCCCGGCGGGGCTGGGCCGGATATTTATTGCCCCCCCCGCCGCGCCCCTAAATAAAAAGAGATGGTTAAAAA
>CAZHJG010000014.1:1426-23021 GCA_964533425.1 uncultured Candidatus Saccharibacteria bacterium
ACGCCGACCACCGACTTCTACACCATGAGTCACATGTTTTCCATACACGCCGGTATTCCGATCTTGTGCGGTCGGTCTTACCGAGCGCCTCGACGCTGGAGCGGATCGGACTGATGTTGATGCCCGAACCGGAGCCGCCCTTAAAGATCATGCCTTCTTCAACATACCAATTTAAGATAGCCGGCATGGTGTCCTCGATACCGAGAATGAAACAAGCGCTGGCCTGCTGGGCTCGGCCGCGGGCACCGATATTGAACCACACCGGGCTATTAAATGCGGCGCGCTGCGTTGCCAGCACATACTTCAATTCTTCACAGAAATCCTCGGCTTCGGTATCGCTTTCGAAGTAGCCTTCTTGGGTGCCTTGGCGAGTGATAGTGTCGACTACCCGATCGATCAAGTCTTTAAGCGAACTTTCACGGTCTGCCGTCCCAGGCGTACCAGTGAAGTATTTTTGCGCCACAATATTAATGGCATTGAGCGACCAGCCTTCGGGAAACTCCACACCACGCTGCTCAAAGACCGGCGTATCGGTCATCGGATTCTTAATGATTGAGTCTTTCTTCGACCACTTCAACTGGTCGTATGCCTTGCTCTTTTTAGGCGTGAAAAGCCGCGTCACACCCAAACTGGTTGTCTGTCCCATAGTAGTACCCTCTTTCTTACCAGACCCGCTCTCCGGAATCCGGTCACCTCTTTTTTTAAGTATTTTTTAATTTTTTGAGAACCTTTACGCGTGGTGCAGTTTAGAGTAAAAAGCGAAGCCCGTAAGCGAGCCGTACTTAGGTACGGTGAGCGCGGACTGGAGCTTTTTACCCAAAATGTACTGCGTGTAAAGGTTCTCGTTTTTGTTAGAGTTCCTCGGAAACTACCCGTCTCTCAGGTGGATAATCTCCCGTGAGCTCTCTGCGAACTTTATGCCTATTTACTGTATAAAATCCGGAGAGAACTGTCAAAGTTTTGCCAGATCTTAAGATCTTCCTTCTTAGACCTTAGATGAGTAGCAACTTCTTGCTTGAGTGCAGTCTGGGATGGAAAGCGAGTACCGAAGCGCAGCGCACTTACGGTGCGTGAGCATCGGAACGCAGCTTTACGCCCAGAATGTACCAAGCATGGAGTTGCCCTATTCTTTGACCTCAGCAGGTATGTGTTTGCCTTGTCGTACTAACGAAAGCTCTTGCTCAAAACCAGCAATATCCTTGAACCTTCTGTACACCGAAGCAAACCGCACATATGCCACTTCATTGAGTCTCGCCAACTGGTCCATAACCAGCTCGCCGATACGCGTAGAGCGCACTTCCTGATCGCCGCAGGCGTACAGTTCCTGTTCAATCGTGTCGACGACTTTCTCCAGCTCCAGGCTAGTAACAGACGTCTTCTCGCAGGCCCGGTATAACCCGGCCAGCAACTTGGTGCGATTAAACAACTCCCTCGTGCCATCGTTTTTAATAACGATCAGCTGTGGCCGCTCCAACCGTTCATAGGTCGTGAAGCGGTACCCACAAGTCACGCACTGGCGGCGGCGGCGAATGGCTTGACCCTCTGCCACATCGCGCGACTCAATGACTTTGATGTCGTCGCTTTGGCATTGGATGCATTTCATGCTTAGCCTCCTTACTATGCGTCCGAACTATGCAGACTATGCAGAGACGACCAAATGTACACAAAATTGTGTTCAATAAGGAGCCTCTTAAAGTCATTTTCGGGCGCATATTTGTTACTTAATGTGCGCACACTGTTTTAGTGGATATTCCACATATAGTGCTGTGTGTTCCTAATATAGCCCTAGCTATAGCGTTTTGCAAGCCAAAATACGCTGTACTATTTAAAACAGCTCGACGGATGTTGTGGTGCTACTGGCTACGGATTATTCGCCGGAAGATTCGTTCACGTCGCCATCAGAATCGTCGTCCGGCTGCTTTCGTTTGCGGCCCAGACGGCGCAGAAACGATGGCTTTTCCAGGTCTTCTTCCAGGCTGCTGGTAACAATGTTCTCACTGGATTCGTCAGCCTTACTTTTATCGGCATCAGGCTTCTCTTCTGACTTTTGGTTGACCTTTTTATCGCCTTCATCGGCGTCATCGTCACCCAGCGCCCAGATATTAGGGATGGGTGTTTCGTCGTGGAAGTCACTGCTGGCCTTGTCTTCGTCACCCAAATTCATGTCGATTTCTGACATGGCCTTCTCGTCTTGCTTGGTGGTCTTGGGCGTGCTCAAGCTGGCGGCACTAATGGCGGCCGGCGTTTCGTTCGGCTTGGCATAGTACGATTTATCGAAACCTGTGGCTACGACGGTAATGATGACCTCGCCATCGAGCTCAGGGTTGATGGTAGCGCCGAAGATGATGTTGGCTTCCGGATCAGCGGCGGCGGTGATAGCTTCGGCAGCAGCGTTAATTTCGTGCATTGCTAGGTCATTGCCACCGATAACATTGAAGAGAATGCCACGAGCACCGTCAATGGAAACTTCCAGCAGCGGTGACTCAATGGCTTGCTCGGCGGCGGCCACAGCGCGGTTTTCGCCGCTGGCTCGACCAATGCCCATGAGCGCTGAACCGGCCTTGCTCATAACCGTTTTGACGTCGGCAAAGTCCAGGTTGATGAGACCGTGCACGGTGATGAGGTCAGAAATACCTTGCACGCCTTGTCTTAGAACGTCGTCGGCGACCTTAAAAGCTTCCATAAGCGGCGTGTCACGGTCGATGGTCTGCAGCAGGCGATCGTTGGGAATAACGATAAGCGTATCGACGGCATCGCGCAATTTTTCAATAGCCGCGTCGGCATTTTTGCGACGCTTCTCGCCCTCGAAGGCAAACGGCTTGGTGGCGAAACCAACCACCAGAGCGCTCAGATCGCTGGCTGCCTGAGCCACTACATGGCCGGCGCCACTGCCGGTGCCGCCGCCGGCGCCAATGGTCACAAATACCATGTCAGCACCATCAATGGCCGCACGGATTTCGTCCATAGATTCTTCGGCTGCCCGTTCACCAACCGTCGGATCAGCGCCGGCGCCCAGTCCGCTGGTGGCATCGCGGCCAATATGAATTTTCTTGTCGGCCTTGGAATGATGAAGCGCTTGGGCGTCAGTATTGATGGCAATGAATTCAACGTTCTCGACGCCGGCGTCAACCATGCGGTTGATGGCAGCCCCGCCGGCCCCGCCGACTCCGACTACTTTAATTTGCGCGAATGTTTCGATAGCTGGCTCCACGACTTGCGGCATACTTCCTCCCTCTTTCCCTTTCCTCGCTCCCGTTTCCTGACCTAAATTTATGCTCGTAGTATACGTGAGACCTCTGAAAAGTTCAACAAATTTATACGATGAAAAATCCATAGAATTTTTGCATGACTGCAAAACTCAATAATGTGTACATGGCTTTACCCGCCAAATTGTGGAGACCAAAATTTATGTTCAACTTGATTTTTAGCGTGACATGAAGCGGCCAAATAAGCTGCTGACCATGTTCCGGGCGCCAGCTGCGGCTTTGCCGTGAACTGGCGGTAGGGACGGCAGTAGTAACATGTCGAGCAGCATCAGGCCCACGACCGTCACGAATGTTTCGTCCTCGACCGTGTCCACCAGCCCGCCAATATTATGGAGCTTGCCCACGCGCGCCGGCAGTTGCAGCTTTTCACGAGCGAACTCGTCAATGCCAGGCAGCTTGGAGGTGCCGCCAGTCAGCACAATGCCGCCGGGCAATTTGCCGGCCCGCTTAATTTTGTGCAGTTCCTTATTCACATAGTCCAGCAACTCGTCAACGCGCGCTTCGACCACCATGGCGATGACTTCTACCGGAAAATTGTGCGTCTTGTCGCCGACCTTGACCATGACATTGATTTTTTTGGGATTCTCGGTCAGATCAGCATGCTCGATTTTCACCTGTTCGGCGATGTCAATGTCAGTTTTAAGGCCGATCGCCAGGTCATTAGTAATGTGCTGACCACCGATGGGCAGGACAGCCACGTGCTGCACTTCGCCGTCTTCAAAGACAATTAGGTTGGTCGTGCCGGCGCCGATGTCGACAAGTGCCGTGCCGGCTTCGCGCTGTTGGCGAGTCATCACAGCTTCGGCGGCCGCCAGGCCTGATACGGTGTGGTGCGCTGGCTGGATTTCGGCTTTCTCGAGTGCCATATCCAGATTGCGCAAGTTCGGTGAAGCCGCGGTGACGATATGGGCGTCGACTTCCAGGCGTACGCCGTGCATACCCACCGGATCTTTGATGTTACGTTGACCGTCGAGACTGTAGTTTTTGGCAAAAAACTGGACGATTTCGCGGTTTGGTGGCAGCGAGACAATAGTCGCCGCCTCTTCGACACGCAGGCGATCTTCGGGGGTGATTTCGCGGTTGGCGGCCGAAATAGCGATGACGCCTTCGGAGTCCAGGCCGCTAACATGCGAGCCGTTGACATTGATGGTAGCGTGCTTAATCGGCGTGCCCGAGATGCGTTCGGCCTCTGTTACCGCGTGCACAATGGCGTCCGCCACCTCATCGACATGCACCACTGCGCCGCGCCGCATACCCTGATTCGTGGCCTGCCCATGCCCGATAATCTGCGGCATGTTGCTGCCATTTGGGTCAAACATACCAACGACGCAACGAACTTTGCTGGTACCGATATCGAGGCCTATAAAGTGTTCTTGACTAGAGCCGTTCATCTCGGCCTAGTATAACGCTATAGCTTCTCGGAGAGCAAGTTGCTCACTTTAAACAGAGAGTTTTTCTACGATGTTTTGCAGCGCTGTTTCCAGTTCAGCCAGGTTCAACACCGACAAACCACCACTGTTACGAATTGCGGCGCCAAGCATCAAATTGTACGGCAAGCCTGGCTCACCCGAGGTGCGGAGGTCATTTCTATAGCCAATAACTGGCTTGTCGTGGGCTGCTGCCCAGACCACTTCGCAGACGGTGCCTATATCAGGCGGTTCTTGGTCGAGCACGGCGACAACCAAATCAGCCTTGTCCTTAATTGTCTTGTAGTGCTGGTCCCCAAGGTCCAACCAAAGCTCAGGCCGCGCTGCGGTTGGAGCGGCCAGTATATGCTGAACGTCCACTTTCCAGGGATCCAGAACTTCGACGTACTTACTCAGGAGTGGTAGCAAAATAGTTTCGTACCAGAGGCGCGTGCTCTCGGCAAAGCCTAGCGGGCTGGCAATATAAGCTCGGGGCTTCTTAGCTGTCATACCTTCTACTACCTAGGTTTTAGTTAAGATTTCGGCGCCGTCTTCAGTGATTAGCACCGTGTGCTCAAAGTGGGCCGACCACGAACCATCGGCGGTTTTGATGGTCCAACCATCGGGCGCAATGTACACGGCTTCACCGCCCAGCGTCACCATTGGTTCGATGGCAATTGTCATACCCTTGTCGAGCCACGGTCCGGTGTTGGCGCGGCCGTAATTCGGGATGTTCGGGTCTTCGTGTACGGCGTGGCCAACACCGTGGCCGACCATGTCGCGGACGATACCGTATGTGCGATGCTTCAGCGAATTTTCTATAGCCTCGCCGATATCGCCGGTGCGCACCTTGTTGTGCACGGCACCGATACCGACCTGCAAAGCGTTCTCAGTATCCTTTAATAAGCGAATGTGGCCCTGGGTTTTCGGCTTGCCACAGATGACGCTGATGGCTGAATCGGTGATCATGCCCTGGTAGGTTACGCCGAAGTCCAGGCCAACGATATCACCTTCCGCTAGTATGCGCTGTGGATTTGGTATGCCATGCACCACCTCGTCGTTCAGCGAGATACAGATGACCTCCGGAAAACCCTGATAGCCCAGGAAGCTAGGCTCGCCGCCGAGTTTGGCCAGTTCACGCCGGGCTTCGTCGGCCAGCTGTTTGGTCGAGATACCGGTCTCCACCTTTGGCTTCAGAAACTGCAAAACCACGGCCAACATACGGCCACTCTCCCGCATAGCTTTAATTTCGGAGTCAGTCTTAACGCGCGTCTGCATCTCAGCTTTTGTCTAAACGACTCATAATGTCATCGTGAACCATAATTGGATCTCTAGCTGCGTCGATGTCGTGCACCGGCACCTTCTCCTGCCGCAAGAAGTCCAGAATCGGCTTGGTGGTTGATTCGTATTCGGTAAAGCGCTTAGTTATAGCCTCCTCCGTATCATCCTGACGTCCCCGGCTAAGCAGCCGTTCCTTGACAACTTCGGGCGAGGCCACGAGATTGACCACCGCTGTCAGGTGCAAGCGGCTAGAGTGTATTTGCTCAAGCAGCCAGTTTGCTTGCGTTTTAGTACGCGGAAAGCCATCCAGCACAAATTCCTGCTCTAGATCGATCATGTTCAGCGTCTTGTCGACCAATCTGATAACTTCATCATCGCTCAGCAACTTGCCTTCCAGCATCTGTTGACGGCGCTTGCCAGTGACCAGTACACGGAACAGCTCACCAGTCGAAATCCAGGCATAACCATGCTCGTCGGCAAACAAGCGGCCTTGCATACTTTTACCAGCTCCGGCGACTCCCATAAGTATGATCATGTGAGGTTTCCTCTTTTAGGACGTTAGCTTCTCTTTAGCAATTTTAGCAATAAGCGCACCATCAGCGCCAGCACCAAACTGTTGCTTGACCTTACCGATCACCGGACCCATGCCGGCCGGGCCTTGGGCCCCAGTCTCGGCGATGGCGGCTTCGACAGCTTTGGTTATCTCTTCTTCGCTGGCCTGCTCGGGTAAGTACATTTCAATCAGCGCTTTCTCAGCCAATTCTTTATCAGCCCGCCCCTGATCACCGCCCTGCACATAAAGGTCAGCACTCTCCTGGCGCTTCTTGGCTTCCCTGGCTAGCAATAGCAACACTTCTTCGTCAGTCAAGCCGGTTTCGCGCTTGCCTTTCGCCACTTTCTCGTTCAAAAGCACGCTCTTCACACCACGCAACGTACTGACTTTATCGGCTTCCCTGGCTAGCAGGGCGGTTTTGAGGTCCTGCTCGATCTTCTGCTCTAACATGTGGTGATTAGCGTTGGCCTAACTTAATCTTCTTGAGTTTTGCGACTTTGCGTTGCTGGCGAATAATTGCCTTACGGCGGCGTTCCACCTTGCTCGTTGGCTTCTGGAAAAATTGATTACCCTTAACCACGCTGATAGAGCCCGACTGCTGCACCTTGCGGTTAAAACGCCTGAGCAGGTTCTCCGTCGATTCTTTGCTGTCTTTCCGTGTAACTTGTATCATCTGGAAACATTGTACACAACAGAGGTGCCTTTGGCAAGAGGCTGAGGGGTTTGTAGTTTGTAGTTTTTGGTTTGTGGAGTCAGCATACCCTAGACATAATTACCTAGTAAGATTCTCGATATACGTTCAGCCCCGCAGGTTCCACAAACTATCAACTACAAACTTACAAACCTCTAGCCAGTAACCCGCCGTTGTGGTGTTGTGCGTTGTGATTTCAACACGATACTTTGGAGTTCACGAAAGATAGGAAATTGCTTATTGGTGGAGTAGACTTTGGTATTTCCCTGGCGTTCGCTGACCAAGAAGCCAACCTTTTCCAGCCGCTTCAATTCACGCTGAATATTGCCGGCGTCCTCTTTTATCAGTTTAGCCAGGCCGCGGACGTGCGTTTTGAAATCAGGATACTTGGCATAGATGACTATGATTTTGCGCCTGACCCGAGATGTGATGAATACGTCTAGCATAAGCTCCTATTGTTATCCAAACAACGTTATTCTTAAGTATAGCCGGCTCGGTTTTGTTTGGCAATACTTTTATACGGCCACGCCGTTCGAGTCGCAAGTTGCGCAATCCGGAACGCGGACCGGACGTCGTGACTCGGGCTTCGTGACTCGCTATACTACCTCTTATGTTCTACTACCACGTGTGGGTGAGAAGTAGCCGTTACCATGGGAGCGAGCCGCTGACCTATGCCAGCGAGCAGCGTTTAGCCGCCGGCAGCGTCGTTCAAGTTGAGCTGCAAAAGGAGCCGGTGCTCGGGCTGGTCAACGGACCAACCAGTCAGCCGCGCTTTAAAATCAAGCCAGTGTTGCGCGTGTTTGACCTCCCACCCTTGCCAGCTCACTTCTTGAAACTCGGCAGCTGGCTGCAACAGTATTACCCGGCGCCGCTTGGTATCATCACCCAGCAATTCCTGCCCGCCGGCTTGTCCGAAAAGCAACTTGCCGCAAGCAGTACCATCGGCGATAACCCATCGGCCGCGAAACTACCCCCGTTAACGGAGCAGCAGCAGCAAGCGCTCCAAGCTATGAGCCAGCGTGACACGTATCTGCTGCACGGCATTACTGGTAGCGGTAAGACCCGGTTGTACATTGAGCTGACCGTACGGACAATCGAGGGCGGCAAGTCAGCCATCATCCTGACGCCAGAGATCAGCTTAACTTCCCAGCTGGCCAGTAATTTCCGCCAGGTGTTTGGCGAACGGGTCATTGTTCTGCACTCCAACCAGGCACCCAGTGAGCGCCGGCAGGCCTGGCTGGCGTGCCTTCGGGCGACTGAGCCGATTATCGTCATCGGACCGCGCTCCGCGCTCTTCAGCCCCGTCAGTAAGCCTGGACTGATCGTGCTCGATGAAGCCCACGAAAGTGCCTACAAACAGGAGCAGGCGCCGCAATATCAGGCCGGTCGCATCGCTTCGTATCTGACCAGCCTCACCCATTCAACCTTGGTTTTGGGCTCCGCTACACCGGCCGTCAGCGACTATTTTCTAGCTGAGCAAAAACAAAAACCTATCATTAAACTCACACGCTTGGCACAGCCCGATAGCCACCCCAAAGCAGAGATAAAATTCGTGGACCGCAAGGAGCACAACCTATTTAACCGCTCCCCTTACCTCAGTCAGGCGCTCATCCAAGCCATCGAGGGCAGCCTGGGCCGCAATGAACAAAGCTTGCTGTATCTCAACCGCCGCGGCACCGCAAGGCTCGTCATGTGTGAAAACTGCGGCTGGCAAGCCACTTGCCCCCATTGCGATGTGCCGCTCACCTATCACGGCGACCATCATCAGCTACGCTGCCACAGCTGCAACTATCACACCCCAGCGCCAAGCAGCTGCCCTAGTTGCGGCCACGCCAGCATTATCTTCAAAACGGCCGGCACCAAAGCCATTGTCGAAGACGTGCAGAAGCTCTTCCCGCAGGCCCGTGTCGCCCGCTTTGACACCGACAACCTCAAGGCCGAGCGCTTCGAGCAGCACTACGAGGCCGCCCGCGACGGCCAGATCGACATCCTGGTTGGTACCCAAATGCTGGCCAAGGGCCTGGACCTGCCCCGCTTGAGCACGCTCGGCATCCTGCTGGCCGACACCAGCCTGTATCTGCCCGATTTTTCGGCCCAGGAACGCACCTTCCAGCTGATTAGCCAGGTCTTAGGGCGCATTGGCCGCGGACACGTAGCCGGCCGGGCCATCATCCAGACCTATCACCCCGACCATCCGGTGCTCAAACAGGCTATCGAAGGCGACTATCACGGCTTCTACGAAGCGGAACTGGCAAGTCGCAAACAGTTCCTCTTCCCGCCCTTTTGCTACCTGTTGAAGCTGACCGTCCGCCGCGCCAGCTTGGGAGCCGCCGAATCAGCCGCCGAATCATTAAAAAACGACATCGAACAGTCCGGCTACAAAGTCCGCGTCGAGGGCCCTGCCCCGTCGTTTTACGAACGTTTCCAGAATAAGTACCAGTGGCAACTGGTCGTCAAAGCCGTAGACCGCAGCGAATTATTAAAAATCATCGCCGACCTGCCAGCCAACTGGTCGTACGACATCGATCCGCTCGATTTACTTTAAGCTTTTCTTGGCTCCACCAGGTGTTCCTGCTTAAGTTTAAGGAGTAAGGCCAATATGTGCGACATCCGTTGTTGAGTAAAGCGCATCTCTAGAGGTAGGGACGATTCATTCTCTTCCATTTCCTTATTAAGTATTTCGAAGCGTGCCTCTTTAGCTTCCACTGAAGGATTATTTTGCCAGAAGATTCGTCTTTCAATTTATTCATCACTTAGACAGTAGATTGGACTTCGTCCGTAGGATTCATAACTTCTAGCATGGGCTTCATACTCTGCTTCCCAGTCTCCGTCAGTTTGCAAGACGAAGTATAACGACTCATTGGTAAACTTGGCGTCTTTTTCTGTGCCCACTGTTGATTTGACGCGGACTGCCCACAACATGGAGGCTTGCCATTTACCCTCAACCTCCTCAAGTGTTTCAGAAACTTCCAACTCGTAATGATCTCCGTTCATGGCAAAATGACCGATCTTAGGAATTGTAATCTCGTTATCATATCGCTCTTCGATAGTCAGCAGTTCCTCTGGACTCGGAGCCGCCAAGAAGATGCCATAATCTAGTCGCTCGACAGCCTTTGCAAAAGTCTCTTTTTGGGCATCACTGATTTCGCGGTTCGGGTCAGAAAAACTCTCAGCCATGAGTGCATTGTAGTAGTGAATTTTTATGGTGTCAAAGCCTGAATCAAGCTTTTAACAGATGCAATTCTAACGTATACTTAGCTGAACTATGACCAAAGACGATATCATTGCCCTGCCGAACCCACACTTACGACAGAAGTCTAAGCGCGTCGGCATTGTTACCGACGAGATTAAGCAGGTTGTCGAAGACATGCAGGCCGCAACTATCAGCTGGGACGAGAGTCGCGATCATGAAGTTGGCGTAGCGTTGGCCGCCGTTCAAATCGATCGGCTCTACAAAATCATTGTGGTTCGTAATAATTATGACAACAAAGAGGATCATACCTTTACGGTATTTATTAACCCACAGATCACCAAGCGCGAAGGCGATGTCATCGAGGACTTCGAGGGCTGCCTCAGCGTGCCGAGCATTTACGGCAAGGTGCCACGGCACAAGAAGGTCAAGGTTAAAGCGTTGGATATCAACGGCAAGGAGTTCCGGGTGACCGCCGAGGATTTCCTGGCGCGCATTTTCCAGCACGAAATTGACCATTGTAATGGCATTGTCTTCATCGACCATATCAAAGATAACCCCGAGGCCTTCTTCCGCCTCAACGACGAGGGCAAACTGGAGCCGCTCGAATATGAAAAAGAGGTGGCCGATAATGCTGACCTCTGGGCTCAGAATTGAATCAGGAAGAAGCAAGGAGTGAAAAGTAAGAAGTAAGGGGCAAGCCGACATCCCTTACTCCTTCTCCTTGCTTCTTACCCCCCAAAAAGAGACAATAATCCCATGCCTGAATCCCTAGCATTCTTTGGTAGCGGCCCGGTCGCGGCCGAGTCACTGGCCTTGCTCGCCGAAGACTTTGCGGTTGAAGCCGTTATAACCAAGCCTCAGCCCGAGCACCATAAAGAGGACTTCCCTGTTCTGACGCTCAGCAAAAAGCTTGGCCTCAAAACGTTCACCCCACGCAATAAAGCAGAGCTAAACGATTTGTTTGCGACCAAGCCGGTCAAGAGCCGGTTGGGCGTAGTCATTGACTACGGCATTATCATCGCCAAAGAGGTCATCGATTATTTTCCGCTCGGCATTGTCAACAGCCATTTCAGCTTGTTACCAGAGTGGCGTGGGGCTGATCCTATAAGTTTTAGTATTTTAAGTGGTCAGAAACGCACCGGGGTCAGCCTGATGCTGATCGTCGAAGAGCTTGACGCCGGCCCGCTGCTAGCCCAGACCGAATGGCTGCTGCGCCCGGATATAACCACACCAGAATTGACCGACGAGCTGATCCAACTCAGCCACGAAATGCTCAAAGCAAGCTTACCTTTGTACATCAACGGCGAAATCGAACCAGCCGACCAGCTCTCAGCGTCCATTGCCGACTCGGATCAGCCGACCTATTCCAGAAAGCTGACAAAAGCTGATGGCGAGCTCGACTTCAACAAGTCAGCCGTCGAGCTTGAGCGTGAAATACGCGCCTTCACCGGCTGGCCCCGCAGCCGCACTAAGCTCGGTAATACCGACGTTATTGTCACTCAGGCACGTGTGGAGGGTGGTCAAGGCACGCCAGGCAGCCTTAAAGTTGAAAGCCAGCGCTTCGGTGTTTACACCTCAGACGGTATCTTATATATTGATCGGCTCATTCCGAGCGGCAAAAAAGAAATGGCCGCCGAGGCATTCCTAGCCGGTTATCGGTTGCATAGCTAGTTTTTTTGTTGACGACGTTTCACTCGCGTCTACATACATGCCCACAGGACATTCATGGGCTATAAGTTAAGCGTACACTAATTCAGGCGGCTGCCAACTCCACCCCCGCGCGTCGAAGGGCCGCGCCGCCAAGCAGCGGTGACGGTGGGAGCTTGCGGCGGCCTTCCAAGTCTCCCTCATCATCAAGACCTGGGTTGCGTCGTTCTGGCTCATCTCGGCCAATTATTATGCTACCTGCTAAGTGTAAACCACTGATGTAGACACCTAGCCTGGTAGCTTCATCGGCTTCTTCTTCAGGGGTCATGGCCTTAAGCGCATCATAATAATCGCTCATTGTGTACTCGCTTCTTATAGCCATGTTCAATACCCCCACTTACACCTCACATGCTAATGCTTATTGGTAATAGTGGCTGTAAGAATTCTTGCTTATTGTAAGGAGGGGGCTCTCTTGAGAGCTTTGGAAACCAGAGCCGCATACTTACTCATAAACTCTTCCTGGGGCTTACCCATATCTTCCCCGTACTGATAATACGAGTACAGCAGCGCGCCCCCACCAGGTATATCCAAAGGATAGACGGCATTGTTAGCGATACCACTGTTAGCTTGATTTGCTCTTGGGTATTTCGAAGGCACACCAGGCCGACGCAAATTGGCCCAATCATTGGTTTTTTGAGGTTTACTGGTTTTGATGGTCTTGGCTATACTGTTTGCCGGGTCATCTAATGAGATTCTGTAGTTCTTGGGGTCGAAGTTATAGTTTTCGACAGCCGCCCGGTAATACTCAGTATCCGATACAGCTGCCAATTTCACTTCCCCCGCTTCTTTGTCGGCTATGAAAAAGCTAATCAGCCCTAGAAACAAAAGCGCCGTTTCCAGCTTGTACTCAAATGGCAGATTGGCTACAGCCCGAAACAATTCGGGCTTGCTTTTGGCAGATCGAAGTTTACGCTCTAACTCATCGTATGCGATGATTGGCGCGTCAGGGGCAGGAATAGCCATATGCTCTCATTATACTCTCCCCGCAACAGAGTTTCTGAGCGAAAAGCCCGCTAGACTGCTCCGGGACCCGCCGGCGGTTGTTGCTGTGGGAAATCAGGGTATTGAGATGGCTGGGGTGGCTGGGGTGGTTGCTGAGGAGTTGGTGGCGGTGGCCCAAACGGATCAGGACCAGGTGCCGGCGGCTGGGCTGGAGTCGGAGCTGGCATTGGCGGCGTGGGTGGCACCGGTGAAGTTTGGGGCATACCACCTGCCGGCTGCGGATAGGGATCAGCCGGAGCTTGAGGCGGAGGTGGTGCCATCGGATCAGGCGATGGAGCCGGTGGAAAAGGCTCTGAAGCCGGTGGCGGCGCGGGGGTTGCTTGAGGCGCAGGCGGATATGCCGGATCAACTGGGGTTGGCCCGGATGTCCCAGGTGCTGGGGCCTGAACCTCAGCCGGGGCCGGTGGCGCTTGAGCCGCGGCCGCCTGACTGGCAGACAGAATCTGGGGAGCCGTCTGCTTAACCTCGGCTTTAAGCTTGTCGAATTCTTCCTGCACAATATCCTTATAATTCGGAAAGTTGGTTTCCAGCCATTTGAAGGCGCCCGCGTCATCCTTGGCCTCGAAGTACTGTTCAAATTCATCAAGCTGCTCGTTACTCATCTGATCCGCCAGGCGGATACCAACGCGCATCTCCAGCGTTTCGTAAATATGCCTAAGGAAGCTGTTCTTCTCGGCCGGTGGCAGGCTAGCCAATCCGACTTCTTCAAGCAAACTATTATCGATTTTCAGCATAGACAGTCCTTTCACTTTTCATTGTATCACCAAGTGCTGGGAATATAACACGGGTGCGCTGGCTTTAAAGCTGGCGCTGAATGGCCTCGCGGGTGAAGGCTTCGATGCGATCACCTTCTTGTAGCTCTAGTCGCTTGGGCGTCGTCAGGCTCATACCGCACATTTCACCTGCTTGCACTTCTTTGGCGTCAGTCGGTCCGCGCTTTAAGCCGGTAATCTGGACTTCCATCAGCTCCTCATCGCCGCGATACACCTTAGCCAAGGCTGGCGCCCTCAGCTTACCCTTGGTGACTTCACCGCCACAGATGACCTCACCCTTTGTCGTCTTAAATATACCTTTTACGATTAACCTGCCAAGATCCTTCTCCACGATTTCAGGGCTAAGTCGATCAGAAAGTTCATTTTTAACATCATCTATGAGTTCATAAATGACTTTGTAGAGACGAACTTTCACCTTGTCTCGGGAAGCCTGCTGCTTGCTGCTGGTTGGCAAGTCAACGTTAAAACCGTAGACAATGGCACCTGAGCTATGAGCTAGATGCAAATCGTTTTCAGTTATGGGCCCCACGCCGGTGCCGACAAACCGCACCGAAACCTCTTCGGTACCCAATGCTTTCAGACTATCAACTACAGAAGTCAATGAGCCTTGCACATCGGCTTTGACAATAACGTTCAGCTCTTGCAGCTGCCGATCACGGTTTATCAGGCGGATCAGTTCGGAGCTGCCGATGTCCATGCGACCGTTGGCGGCCTGCTTTTCGGTAGCCGTGGCGTTGACTTGGGCCCGCGCCTCTTTTTCGTTGGCTACGACAGTAAATTCATCGCCGAACTCCGGCAATACCTTGAAGCCGCTAATGGTCACCGGCATCGATGGCGTAGCGACTTTGAGCGGTTTGCCTTCGGTGGTTTCCAGATTACGAATCTTGGCATAACTACTGCCGGCTACAATAAACTGACCTGGCTGAAGCGTGCCGGCTTCGATCAGCGCGTTGGCCACCGGGCCCCGGCCCTGCTCCACGTGCGCTTCGATAATCAGGCCCCGGCCCGGCACATGCGTGTCGGCCTTCAGCTCCTCCACGTCGGTCACAAGCAAAATCATGTCGAGCAACTCCGGAATACCTTTTTGCGTTTTGGCCGATACTGGCAGTACTGTTGTGTCGCCACCCCAGTCTTCTGGCATTAAATTATTCTCGGCCAGCTGCTGCTTCAGCCGATTGATATCGGCGCCTTCTTTGTCAATCTTATTGGCCGCCACCAAAATCTTCACGCCTGCTTTGTTGGCAAAGCGAATTGCTTCTAACGTTTGCGGTTTGACGCCATCGTCGGCAGCTACCACCAGCACCACAATGTCGGTCAATAACGCGCCGTGTTCCCGGATAGCCGCGAAGGCCTCATGGCCCGGCGTATCCAGAAAAGTAATCGTCCGGCCGTTATGCTCAATCTGATAAGCCGAAATATGCTGCGTGATACCGCCGGCTTCGCCCTTAGCAATGCTGGCGCTGCGGATAGCGTCCAGCAAGCTGGTCTTACCGTGGTCAACATGCCCCATCACCGCCACCACCGGCGGCCGGGCTTCAGCTTTGTCGCTGGCTTCGGGTTTTTTGTGTGCCGGGGTTGTTGTCTCGGCGGCTTTCAGCTTTGTGAGCTGCACATCAAGGCCAAGCTCCTCCACGATGATCTGGGCCGTATCAAAGTCAATCCGCTCATTCACGGTCGCCATGACGCCGTTCTTCATGAGCTCGCCAATCAGGCGCGCCACTGGGATAGATAACCGCTCAGCCAGGGTACCGACGGTGATCATATCTTCGATTTCGATGGTTGTTTGAGTCGATTGTTCGGTTTGTTCTGCCATCCGTCGTCACTCCTTTCTGGCCTTGCAGCCGGTTATCTTAGGTACGCATACTATTTCTTGGGCTTGGTTGTCTTAGCTTTGGCTTCTTTGAGGCTCAAGGCAATCTTACGGTTCTCGGTATCGATATCTAGCACTTTGAACTCTTTCTTCTCGTTCAGCTGGAAGAGCTTCTCGGGGTCAACTGCCTCGTCGTCGCTCATTTCACTGACATGCACCAGTGCTTCAACACTCGGGCTCAGCTGCACGAAGGCACCAAACGGTGTGATGCGGGTAACTTTACCCTCAACCACGTCGCCCTTCTTGAAAGCCTTGACCTGCTCCAGCCAAGGGTCCTCAGACATCTGCTTGAGGCTTAAGCTTAGCCGATCTTTGTCGATAGCAATGATCTTAGCCTTGACGGTCTCACCAACTTTCACATAATTTCGCGGATTATCAACCCGCTCCCAGGAAATTTCAGAGATGTGAATCAGGCCTTCGATGCCGTCCACGTTCACGAAGGCGCCGAAGTCAATCACGCCGGTGACCACGCCCTCAACCACGTCGCCGACCTTCAGCTCGCTGAAGCGGGCTTGCATGTCATCTTTGACAGCTTCCTTCTCAGAGAAAATCAGCTTGTTGTCCTTGCGGCTGACGTCGAGGATGCGCACGCGCAGTGGTTTATTAGTCAGAGCGTGCAGTTTCTGCAAAATCTCATCCTTATCAGCACCCGATACGCGTGGATAGTGCCCGGCCGCCAGCTGGCTCACCGGCAAGAAGCCGCGGATGCCTTCGAGCTCGACCAGCAGGCCGCCTCGGTTGGCGTCATAGGGTACGATTTCGACAATTTCGCTGGCCTCGAAGACGCGCTGCAGCTCGTCCCAGCCGCGATCTTTGACCGCGCGCTTCATGCTCAGCAGGGCGTGGCCTTCGTCCATCTCCGGGTCAATAACACTGACCGTAATGGTCTGGCCCACTTCTAAAGTGTGGCCGTGGCCGATCTCCCGGCGCAAAACTACGCCGACTCCTCGAGCGTCGAGATCTACCCAGATCTCGTTTTTCTTGACCGCTGTGACCGTGCCTTCCACGACTTCACCGGCCGTCAAACTGTCGATGTCGCTGCCGGCCAGCAGCTCATCCATGGTTACTACTTTTGACATGTTCTAACATGCCTCCTTCAAATGTATTTCTTCAATCAGCAAAGGAGAACTTCTCCCGAACGCTCCCCCTCAAACCGAGTTATATTGCTGATCGTAAGATTACCTATATTATATCTGATGAAACTCCTTAAGTAAAGTGATAGCCGATGGCTATCACTCATTTGCCGTTTACCATTATCCATTAGCCGTTACACCCGAACTGCGCTTCAATGGCTACAGGCTAATGGTAAATGTATGGCTCATGGTAAATGGCTAATGGATAATGGTAAACTAGCCCTATGTACATGGGGATTGATGTAGGAGGCACCAAGACTTTGGTGGCCACACTGAATAATGACGGAGTCATTACCGAGCAAGTCAAATTCCCCACCCCTAAAACCTACGACGAATTCCTGGAACAACTGGCGGCTACCCTTAAGACGTTCAAGGTTACCGACTTCAGGGCCGGCGGCATCGCCATTCCCGGAGAAATTGAGCGCCATCATGGGCGAGTGCTATGGCTCGGCAATCTAGAGCATTGGAGTAAACACATTCCAATTCCGGTTCAGCATGATGTAGAAAAGATCACCCACTGCCCGATGGTCATCGAAAATGACGCTAAACTGGGTGGCCTGTCGGAAGCCCGCCTGGTAAAAGACGAATTCTCTAAGGTGTTGTACGTGACAGTCAGCACCGGCATCGGCACCGCCCTGATTGTTGACGATGTGATCGACACCGCGTTTGGGGACGGCGGCGGCCGGGTATTGCTCATGGAGCACCGCGGGCAGATGGTTCCCTGGGAGAGTTTTGCCTCTGGTCGAGCCATTGTCGAGCGCTACCACAAGAAAGCCATGGAGATTAACGACGAAGTCACTTGGCGCAAGATCTGTCGTGATCTGGCGAAGGGCCTTATTGAGTTGATTGCCGTGACCGAACCCGAGGTTATCATCATTGGGGGTAGTGTCGGTGCTTACTTTGAGCGCTATGGCAAACTACTGCACGAAGAGCTGAAGCGCTATCACCTGCCCCTGGTACCCATTCCAGCGCTCCGTGAAGCCCAGCGCCCTGAAGAAGCCGTCGTCTATGGTTGCTACGATCTCGCCAAACAGGTATATGGACATGCAAGCGTTAATAGCTGAGCTGCAGCAGCAATACCCCGGCCTGCGTTTTAAGGCCGGTAAGCAGTTCTGCTGGTCGCCGGAGACGGGTGAAGTCTTTTATAAAACCAATGCTACCAGCCAACAGGCGGCCTGGTCACTACTGCACGAAACCGGCCATGCCCTGCTCGGACATACCAGCTACCGAGCGGACTTTGAACTGTTACGCATGGAAATTGACGCCTGGCAAAAAGCCCGCGAATTAGCTGCCAGCTTTGAGCTCACCATCGATGAAGACCACATTGAGGACTGCCTCGACACCTACCGCGACTGGCTGTACAAGCGCAGCATCTGTCCAAAATGCACCACAAAGTGCCTCCAACAGGGAGACTTTGTCCACTATCGTTGTTTTAATTGCAGCACTACCTGGCGAGTCACGACCAGCCGCTTTTGCCGCGCTTACCGAAGTACTAAGAACGTCGCCCAGCCAACTGTTTTGCACGTAACTTCCGAGTTCTAGCCGACTTCAGGAGTTGGGGGCTGAAGATAGGCCCCAGCTTGGTTTTAGAGGGTAAATTTCCGACTTCAGACGCAATACCGCCGAGCGCCCGGATATTACGTTCGTGTCGCTCATCTTTTATGGTGCTATGAGCTAAGGCAACTCGCCCAAACTCCTCATTATCTCGCCAGATCCGCGCCCGCTCATCAGGCGACAACCCGTAGTGCTTATTGGCAGCACCTATGAAATCTCGCCGCTCGTCCAAAAGGGGCTCGCAAAACGCAAAAGCAACAACTAAACGAGGGAGATAGCCAGAAGCCGTTAGCGTCACAACTGGCTGCGTTTCCGGCTCACGCCGTGAAGGGTACATACTGGTAACTTCTTGTGCCTCTTGAAGAAAGGTAATCGTTCCCTGCCAGTACCGCTCTTCGCCTATCTCAAGCTTTAAGGCTTTGGACTCGTCAGCCGCGATCACAGGCATGGACAAGCGATGGTACCAGCGGAGCCCATGATGTGAGTTCAAATGAACGGGCAGCTCACTGATTGCGTCCAGTCTATTACATAAAGCGTCAAGATGCCCTCGTCCGATATTTTGTACGTCACGCACAAAAGACAAAGGCGGTATGGTTTCCGTCATGGCCTCAGCATATTGGAAAATATATTTCTGGTAAGTTATTTTTATTACATAAAAATCCCCGCCCTATATTAGACGGGGATTTCCAAAGATCCAAGATCTAAGATCTAAGATCCGAAAACTGCCTAAACAGTTTTCTTAGTGCGCCGCGAAATGCGGCCACCAAGTGCACCAGCCTTGCGAGCTAGTTCACGGTTAGCGGCAAAGCCGCCAGTAGTGCCGAGCTTACCGCCCTTGGCACCGATACGGGCGTAAAAATCAGCGCCGTACTTTTTCTTGTTGGTTGCGGCGGCGGCTTGGCCACCAGCCTTAGTACCTGCCATAAGATAATCCTCCTTGGCTTAATGGCGCTTCCGTACAGTAGTACATTGCGGGCGAAAAAGCTGCGCGCTTCATTGCGCCGTACAGTAAGTACGACTCCATTCCGTGCTCGTTTTTCATCCCACACTGCACCACTGTCCGAAACCGCGTACAATGGTGAGCGTCTCTCGAGAGAAATAAAGAGGGCTCGCCGATCCCACTCGATCGGAAAACCCTCGTCTTTCTTTCGAAACTATGCTTATGATATCACGCTATTGTTTATAAGTCAATAAGCTTGTATTTAATTTAATAGTCATTTAAGAACCGGCAGCCTGGTCAGCTGCCGGTTAGTAGTCATAGATCACTTCTAGTGACGACGTGAGCGTGCACCTCCGACCGCACCCCAATAACTGGCGCGCTTGCGACCTTCAGACCCGGCCGCAAAGCCACCGGTGTGGCCCATCTGCCCGCCTTTGCGCCCAATCTTGGCATAAAAGTCAGGCCCATACTTTTGCTTGTTTTTTTGTGCCGCTAAACGGCCCCCTTTGGCTGTTCCCGCCATACGTATATCCTCCTTGCCGAAGTTATTTACTGAATACCGCCATACATTAAATCTGGCTCGTTACTTCGAACATGGTTATGGTATCGCAAGAAGCTAATGCTCGGCTGTAAGAAATCAAACGATAAGCATGAAGCCTAAGGCTAAAAGCTGAAGGTCAAAAGCCTAAAGCCATCACACTGCAGGTTGCAGCGACTGTAGGCTTTTGATTTTATGACTTTTAGCTAATGCTTAGTGGTACTTGAGGTACTTGTGCTGGCATTGTTGAAGGTCAACGGAGCCACCAAAATGATCTTGTTAGTGCTGGGACGATAGAGAATAGCCTCGCCAGCCTTCACATACATAAGCACTTTGTCACCGTTCTGAGCATTATTGAAGAAAGCTGACTGCTTTTTGGCGGCCGAAGCATCAGATACGTCGGCCACGGTAGGAGTCTCACCGGTTGGCAAGCTCATCAGTTTGCCAACCTTAGCGATAAGATCGTCGGTCTGCTTCTGAATAATAGCCTGCGGGTTTGCCTGCTGCTGATTTACCTTATTCTGAAGGTTACTATTATCAGTTTTAAGCTGGCTGTTCTTGCTACTGAGACTCATGGCCCAGATAGCTAAGATAACTACCAGCAGAACCAGAACTATCTCAATGACTAGATGCGTATTCGGTTTGCCGCCATGAGAGGAAATAATTTTTGGGATGTTAGACTTAGGCGTGTCTGGAGTGACAGGTTGGTTGTGGTCGGAATGGGTGTCAGGCGTGGGGTCAGAATCAGCAGAAGGCTGCGACTCAGCATCTGGAGCTGACGACGGGCTATCACCGCCAAGACTCTCCTGCTCGTCAAAATTCACCTCTGTTTGCGGTGCAACTTCCGCTTCGGATACCACATCACTAACACCGGCGCCAGCCTCGGCCATCGCCAGCTGCGGGGTTACTAACTGCCCCGCTTGTATACTCGCCGTATCAAATTCTTCGTCTTCACTCGGCCATTGCACATCAATTCCGGGCATAACCCCTCCCCCTTATTCTTGCTTGTGCTTATTGTAGTCATTACTTCTATAGTCGTCAAGCGAATGCCAGTCGCCACGACATAATCATGGTATAGTATGTCATTATGGAGGGGCAATGACCGTTGAGACCGTGGACATACCAAGGAATTACAAAGAATTTTTTACGCAATCGCAAGGAGTTACAGAAGCTAAATTAGCTCAGATTGCTGCCACAGCAATTGGCTATGCCGATGTTCAGATCAATGTGCATGTAGACGAGGAAATTACCTATCCAAGCTACTATGCAGCTTCAATATTCATAAAGCACCGACCGGAAGATAAAAGACTTGTAGCCGCCACCTTCAGTTATCACCGAGAGGCAGGCAGCCCCGGCAAGATTCACCGACCTCGACTTAAGCAACACTGGCAGAAGGATGGCGCATATTTTAGTATCGACGATTGGCTGCTGCGTGACCCCACCGGCATTATGGTACTTCGTAAGAGAGAGACCCTTTCAACGGATGCAAATGGGAAACGAACGTGGTCGAAAAGTCTTAAGCCCGCCACGCCCGACACCATCATAGCTATGGCTGCTTTGGCCGCTTATCACGCTACGGCCTCGGCGCGAAATAAGTAAACAAAGAGAAAGACCTCCCAGAAGGAGGTCTTTCTCATAATTTGGCACCGTGCTATTTTCCCAGGGGTGGACCCCAAGTATTGTAACCG
>CAZHJG010000015.1:0-22157 GCA_964533425.1 uncultured Candidatus Saccharibacteria bacterium
GAGCGCATAGCTATCGGTCTGCAGAAGGCATTGACGGCCATCCAACCATTCGAGTCTAAAACTGTCGGTGAAACGGTGATGGGGCCACGTAAACGACGGGCCCATTTACTGGAATCAGCAGCTTTCCCCGAGATTGAACAACAGGTCAGAAACTACTTGCACAAAAAGCGCGCCTGGCTCGTCGACGAGACAACCAAAAAACCACGCACCTTTCGACCGCATGTGACGTTTCAGGGTGATGAACATCTGGCTTCCGATGATCGTGTGCGTTGCAGCAATGTATATCTCGTTGAGCAGAGGGGCGATTATAAAGAAATAATGGGCATGGTGGAGCTTAAGCCATGAAGCAGCGACTTGATCAGCAGTTGGTGCGTCTTGGGGTGGTGCTATCGCGGAGTCAGGCCGAGAGTTACATCAAGCTGGGCCAGGTTACCGTCAATGGCCGCCAAGTTAATAAGCCCGGCTTTATGGTTGATGAAACCGACGAAGTAAAGTTGCAGGCTGAGGAGCAGTATGTGAGTCGCGCAGCGCTCAAACTGGCTTCAGTAACCGAAGCCCTCAAGCTTAATTTCACAGACAAGGTTATGTTGGATGTTGGCAGTAGCACCGGGGGCTTTACTGATTACGCGCTGCAGCATGGGGTACGCAGGGTTGTAGCGGTTGATGTGGGCTCCGAGCAGTTGCACCCTCGGTTGCGTGACGACCAGCGTGTTGAGCTACACGAGAAAACCGATATTCGTAGTTTCACGCTGCCAGAACCGATGGACATTGTGCTTATTGACGTCTCCTTCATTTCGCTGCGAGAGATTCTGCCGACAATAGCTCGTTTAAGTTCACCTCAAACACAAATCGTAGCCATGGTTAAGCCACAGTTCGAAGCTGGCCAGAGCTCTCACAAGCATAAGGGTGTGATCAAAAATGAAAAAATGCGGCGAGATATTATGAAGGACTTTGAGCAATGGGTGCAGCAATACTTTGTTTTGGAGCATAAAGCTGACTCGCAAATAACAGGGGCAAAGGGCAACCAGGAGCGCTTTTACTTATTGCGTAAAGCTAGCTAGACCCTATCTTTCAGAACGAATCATTAAATCTATCAATGCCCCCCGTTTTCGGCTAAACTTAAGCATATGTACTTTGCCTCGCGGGTGCAGGCCGGCCGCATGCTGGCCGCTCAACTCGCAATAAAATACCAAAATGAAAAATGCGCGGTAGTGGCTCTCAGTGATGGTGGAGTTATGGTTGGTGCACAAATTGCGCAAAAGCTTCACTGCGTGTTGACGCTGCTTATGAATGCCGAAATTTCGCTACCTCGCGAGCCAAATGCCATCGCCAGCATCACTTCGGACGGTTCGATGGCGTATAACTCCATATATTCGCAGGGCGAGCTCGATGAATTGGTTGGCGAATACCACACCTATGTCGAGGAAGAAAAATTAAACCGAATACGGGAGCTGAACTTTTTGGTTGGTGGGTCAGAAACCATCAATAAAAGCCTCCTTAGTAATCATGCAGTAATTCTGGTTGCCGACGGACTGCGAACCGGTTCGCCTCTGGAGCTGGCGAAGGAATTCCTCAAACCGCTTCAAATAAAGAAGCTGATCGTGGCCACGCCTTTCGCCAGTGTTGCCGCTGTCGACAAAATGCACGTCCTGGCCGATGACCTGTGCTGCCTTAACGTGCTTGGAGATTACATCGATACCGACCACTACTACGATCAGCAAGATGTGCCGGACCACGAAACAGTGGTGAAGGTCATTGAACAGGTCATCGAGCAGTGGAAATAGCGTTGTTTACTCTCTGCCCAATGCGGCCCGCAGCGCCTTCACATCCTTAAGCGTGATAAGCGTTTGCGAATTGGAGAGCAGGCCTTTGCGTTCTAGGGCGGCCAGCTCGCGGCTGGTGGTTTCGCGGGTGGCATTTACCGAACTGGCGATGTCCTGATGCCGCAGCGGTGCTTCGATAAGCAGACCATCTGGTGTTGGCTTACCAAAACGACGACCCATGGTCAGCAAGAAGGAGATAATGCGTTCACGCACCGTGCGGTATTCCAAGTTCAAAATGCGCTCGCTGTGAAGCCGATACATCTCGAGTGTCATATCAAGTAAAGGCGCCAGAGCGTCGGGTTTTGATTCAATAAAGTCCAAGAAGTCCGGCCGACTAATCTGCCAGGTCACGGTTGGCGCCAGCGCCTGGTAAATAACGTGTCGTTCCTGGCCAGTGATGGCCCAGATGAGCGGGAACAACTCATCGGCCTTTCGGATGATCAACAGGTTCTCTTCGTTGTACTTGGTTATGTCGTAGGCTTTGACTAAGCCTTCGTAGATATAAAAAACGCCCGGTGGGGAATCACCGGGGCGAATAATGAAGTCGCCTTTTCGATACGTCTGTTTCAGACCACGCGATCTGAAGAGGTCTACCAACTCGGCTGTTTGCTTGAGCGTGGCCAACATATGTAAATTATGATAGGGGGCGGAGAGAATGTCAAGCTGGCGATCAGCAGGGTATTCTGTTGACAGTATACGATATACAGTTGGACTCCAGGCGGCTAACCGTATACCGTATACCCTTTACCGTATACCTCTCTCTGTGCGGGCGGGCATTTGTGATGAAAATCGCATGCGTAACGTGAGCATTTTCACCATTTACTCAGCACCTGCAGCGTATCATAGGCATACAAGTACAAAGAGAAAGGGAGGTGCTTGATGGTTAGCCCTCAGTCAGTCGAAAAACAGCTCAAGAAACTAAAATTCAATCCACACGGATGGGGAAAAGCAGAAGTTAAGGAGTTACCACACGTTCTCGTGGCCGATGAAGAGATTTACGAACTTGCCAACGGCTTTTACGAGGGTGGTTTTGCGCTTTTGGTGGCCACCAATATCAGAGTGCTGCTCATCGATAAGAAGCCGCTTAATTACTTAACGGTGGAGGATCTGCGTTTCGATATGATTAACGAAATCGACTACAGCCACCGCCTGATGGGTGCCTACATTACTATCACTACTGGCTCCAAAGCGCTTAAATTCACCAGCACCAACCAGCCACGACTGCGTAAGCTGATTACGCATGTGCAACACTGTATGGCCGAAGTTAAGATGAAGCAGACGCAGCATCAGGAGGGCCAGGTGACACACCTCGAGAAGATTAACGAACAGCTGCAAAGCTATCTACTGGCGCAACAGCAATACCAGGAACAACTGCACCAGCAGTTGCAAGTCGGCGGTACTGGTGATCAGCCGCAAGCCGTTGCCGTGACCCCGCCTGAACCGATTAAGCCCAGCCCAGAGCTAGCGGATTACCTGTACGCTCAGAGGCTACTGGCCCAGTATCGGGATCAGCAAGCTGCTGCCCAGGACGCGCAGTCACCTGAAGCACCGGCGCCAGCTGCTGAAACGACCACTTTACCTCCGCAACCGGCAATCACAGAGACCGAGCAGCCACAGCCCCTCGCGCCTCAAGGTGATCCACACAACCCGCAACTGGCTGATCTGTACGCCGAAGGCATGAAAGAGATCTTTGGCCGCCGCCAAGGCACCGAAAACCAGCAAAAAACCCCAACCGAGGCTCCCCAAGGTAGCCAGCCCCCTTTAGCGCCTAACACTTCGCGAAGTGCTGCTTCGAGTGGGTTGCGCTTGCCATTCGACGTTAACCCACTGAAGATAGCCGCCTCCAAGCTGCCCCTGGCACTCCGCAATCGGCGTTTCGGCCGACCTTCTTTCCACGCGCACAACGCGCACAGCAAACACAGCCAGGCACCCTTACCGCCGCTGCAAACTGATACACGCCACTAGGAGGCTATTTGCTGACGTTAAACCTGAACTCGACGACATCGTCAGGTTGCATGACGTAGGTTTTACCTTCGGTACGCACCTTGCCGGCAGCCCGTGCCGCTGGCAGGGAGCCGGCCTTGACCAAATCGGCGTAATTAACGATCTCGGCGGCAATAAAACCTCGTTCAAAGTCACCATGAATAATACCTGCAGCTTGTGGCGCAGTAACGCCCCGAGAAACAGTCCAGGCCCGAACTTCTTTTTCGCCGGCGGTTAAGAAACTCTGCAGTCCTAGCGCATCATAGGCAGTATGAATCACCTGCAGCAGACCTGATTCTGCTTGTCCGTAACTTTCCAGCAGCTCAACAGCTTCACTTACATCTAGGTCCTTCAGCTCGCTTTCCAACTTGGCGCAGACGAATAATGATTGCGCCGGCGCCACTAATTCACGCAACGTTTTCTGCTTGGCTTGATCTGCCAGGCCGCCCTCATCCAAGTTGAACACGTACATGATCGGCTTAGTAGTAAGGAGCTGCAAGTCAGCGATGGCTTCGGTATCGATTTCCGGATGATTCCAAAGCGGTTCGCCGTCATTCAGTAATTTGTTCATTTGCTGATACACGTCAAGTTGCGGCTTCAGCTTGGGGTTGGCGCGGGCTTCCTTTTCAAACTTGGGCAGGCGACGGCCCACGGTCTGCAGGTCAGCCAGCACTAATTCAGTATTGATAACCTCAATATCTTTTTGAGGATCATGAGCCTCATCGACGTGCGTAACATTTGGATCATCAAACACTCGGACAATCTGCGCGATGGCATTGGTAGTTCGTATATGGCTTAAAAACTGGTTCCCGAGCCCTTCACCCTCACTGGCCCCAGCCACCAACCCAGCAATATCCACAAATGTCACCGTCGCCGGCACAATCTTATCCGTATGATACAACTCTGCCAGCTTCCGCAGCCGCTCGTCCGGCACCGGCACCACGCCGGTATTCGGTTCAATCGTCGCAAAAGGGTAGTTAGCCGCCAGAATATTGCTGCCGGTTAGGGCGTTAAACAGCGTTGACTTACCAACATTTGGCAGGCCAACGATCCCAATGGATAAAGACATGCACCTAGTTTAACAGAGGTGTTACAATCATCATATGACTAAATATGTAGCGTTTCTCAGAGGTATCAACGTTGGTGGACGGATTGTGAAGATGGTAAATTTGAAGATTTGTTTTGAGAAACAGGGCTTCAAGGACGTGAAGACACTGCTGCAGTCGGGGAATGTTGTGTTTGAAGCCGATCAGAGCGCACCGGAATTGAAGGATAAGATTGAAGCCGTGCTGACAGATACATTTCACTATCCAGCCAAAGTGCAGGTGATGAGTATGGAGACATTGCATGAAATCGCGAAAAGCTATCCGTTTGGCGAGGCTCCAGCCGACAAACATAATTACGTGATTTTTATGGAGAATGGGCTAGAAGCAGATTTAGTTAAAGAAGCCTATACTTTAGCGCCGGGTGAGCAAGTTGCAGCCGGCAAGGGCGTCATATATTGGCGCGTCGATAAGGGTATGACACTCAAAAGCGACTTTGCTAAAGTGCTAACCAAAGTCAAATACAAGCAGTTCAATACCAATCGCAATCTGAACACGCTCAATAAACTTTTGCAAATGTGAATGATCTGACACTTGGACTGTCACCTTGTGTCATCCCAGGTCCAATGGAAGCTCCAACTTCCGTGTCATTCCAAACCATGCCCTCGACTCCGATCGGGGATTGGTTTGGAATCCAATTAATAGGCTGTCCGTCTCGAGCGGATTCTTTATAGGATTGGATCCCAGCCAGCGCTGGGATGACCCCGGAGTTTAACCAAGTACTGAATTAAGTTCAGCACAGACTTCGGCTGGAATACAAAGCTGTGTACGTTCTGCTGTCTATTTTGAAGTGCGATATAGCTCAGATGGCCACCAGTTCCAGCGGCCGAGCAGGGCGACGATCGACGGCACTAGAAGTGTGCGGACGAAGAAGGTGTCGAGCAGGATGCCAAAGGCAATACCGAAACCAATTTGCTGCGTTTGTTCGTTGCCACCGACCAAACCCAGGATGGTAAATGTGCCGGCCAAAATCAAACCAGCCGAAGTAACCGTCGTGCCAGTAATGCCCACGGCTTTGGTAACTGCCGCTGACAAAGTTTTTTCTTTGTGGGCTTCCTCACGGATGCGGCTCATGACCAGAATATTGTAATCTTCGCCAAGCGCCATGCCGAAGATGAACATCAGAAACGGCAGTACAAAATTAAGGCCGTCCTGGTGTCCCAAATGGACAAACACGATCATGGCGAAGCCCAGGCTGGCCAAATATGACAACCCCACAGTAAGTATCAAGTACCAGGGCGCCACTAAACTGCGGAGCAGAAGAGCCAATAAGACGGCAATAATGAGTAGCACCACCGGTATAATTTTCTTTAGGTCATTGGTGGCTGTTTTATTAACGTCGTAGCCCACTGAGTCGGAACTATAGATACTGTTTTGTGTGGCGCCAACCTGATCCGCCACCTTTTGCAGTTCCATTCGGATAGTAGGGATAGCCGCTGTGGCGGCAGCGCTATTTGTCGGGCCGGCCTTCAACACGCCGTACAATTGCAACGTATGTCCATCCTGGCTGACAAATTGACTGAGGACTGCTGATATCTGGGGTGAGCCAGCAGCATGCAGTTGCTGCAGCTGACCAGTGGTTAGTTTAAAGCCGTTAGCATTCAAGGGACCGCTCAAGTCCTTGAATACGCCTGATGATTGTAACTTGTCTTGAGTTTTGGCCATGACACCCGGATTGCTCCAAACCGAATCAGGAAAGCGAAAAATCAATAATTGCGGACTATTATTCGCTGCCGGGAAATGCGCGGCGATAACCTGTTGCCCGGTTGCGGAGTCACTGCCGTTGGGCGCGCTTTGGTTACCAAAACCAGCTGATTTGTAGCCTATAAGCCCCAGCATTAAGCCACCAAATACAACTACGCCAAGCACCAGCATAGTGATCGGCCGTTGAATAGCCTTATCGGCTAATTTACCCCAGAGCCCGTACTGTAAATCTCGCTTAGCCGTTTTAGAGGGCCAGAAAACTGCCCTCCCCAAAATGGCCAGCAAAGCTGGCAAAAACGTCAGCGCGATCAAAAGCATAACAGCCAGGCCGATCGCCAGTGCCGGCCCCAGGCCTTTGTACAGACCAAAGGTAGCTAGTACCAGGCTGAGCAAAGCCGCCATTACAGTAGCGGCGGAAAAGGTAATTGACTCGCCAACACGGGACAATGCCTTGACCACGGCTTCCTTTGGCTCTAAGCCGCCCCGAAGCTCCTCGCGGACTCTGAATACCAAGAATAGGCCGTAATCGGTGCCTGCGCCCAGCAGCAACACGATCAGCATGATCTGAGTAATGAAGCCAACTTCCACGCCGGCCTTAGTTGATTCAGCAATTACTGGCTGCGCTACGGCTAAGGCCAAACCGGCTGGAATCAGCGTTGCGAGCGGAGCCAGAATGGCGCGGAATACGAACAGCAATAACACTAGAATCAGTAACACGGTATAGCCCTCAGTACTATTCCGGCCATGCGTATTGGCTTTTTCCTGATCCACTCCAGCCGCCAAATCACCAGTAAGATGAGCGCTTGCGCCGGCCGGTAAGGTCACGCTCCTCATAGCGCTCCTCAAGTCGTCCACGATAGTAGCTGCGCCCTGTCCAAAAGCTTGGCTATTAATACCTATGATGTATTGATGAGCTTCACCATCGGCGCTTTCGCCGGAGTCCCGTACTTCGGTCACATCTTTGACGTGTTTAACCTTTTGTAGCATCGTGGCAATAGCCGCGTTGTCCCCAGCAGTCAATGGAACGTTAGACCGACTGACGACAATGACCGAGTTGGCGGCTGTTTTCTTGCTCTGAAAGGAATTTTCTAAATTGGCGGCTGTTGCCGTCGGGCTGTTTTTGGGCAGAAAATCAGAAGTGTCATTCTTGGTGACATCAGTAATCTTGGGGAAAACACTACTGACAACCGGTACAAGCACGATCCAGAAAATAATAATAAACCACCGAAAACGAACCGCGAACCTACCGATTTTTTCAAACATGCCGCTCTCCCTTCGCCACGCTGGCACTTATGCTTATGTATCTACTATATTATAAGACGGCTGAGCCGTTAGTGATTTTGGCCAGCAGGGCAGTGAAGGTTTTAAGTTCGTCAGCTTGTAACTTCGAAAGAATCGATCCGTCCTGACGGGCTAAGCGCGAGAGTAATTTGTGGCGTAAGCGGGAGCCTTTGGGGCTGAGTTTGACCATTTTCACGCGGCGGTCGGACGGGTTGGAAAAACGGGCGGCCAGCTTCTTTTCTTCCAAGCCATCAACTAAACCTGTAATATTCGAGGCGTCGCAATTGAAAATTTTTTTAAAGCTGGACATGGGACGCGGTTCGTCTAGCAAAAAGAGCATCATAGCTTGCATGGCAGTGAGATCGTCTTTGGCAGCCAGCTCAACCATGTGTCGTTTTGAAAACAAAACGAATTTTATGAGTAGTAAATATGATTCTTCAAGTGCGCCCGATGCCATAATTCTATCCCCACGAGGCTTAAATAGTTGACAAGGTCAATTATTGACTTGTACAATGATTCCAGTACTTTTAGTGTAAGGGTTTCACTGCAAAAACACAAGTTTTTATCAGTAGCGTAGAAGGAGGAGCAATGGCCAACCGGACAGCACTAAACCTCGGCAAGGAAGCCGTGGAAACAGCAAATAAAAAAAGCACGAACCACTGGTTCGTTTTGGTAATTCTGGCGTTAGCGCAGTTCATGGTGGTGCTCGACATTTCGATCGTCAACGTGGCGTTGCCGGCTATTCAAAAAGCTTTTCACATGACACAAGCCAACCTACAGTGGATTGTTACCGTCTACACGCTGACCTTTGGCGGCTTCTTGCTACTGGGTGGTCGCACGGCTGACCTGTTTGGCCGGCGTCGGACTTTCCTCAGTGGCGTCGTGGTGTTTACATTGGCCTCGCTGGGTACTGGATTGAGTCAGTCTCAAGGCATGATTATCGCTTTCCGGGCGCTGCAGGGACTCGCCGGAGCTTTCATGTCGCCGGCGGCATTATCGATAATATTGGTTACGTATAAAGAAGGACATGAGCGCAACGTGGCGCTCAGTGTCTGGGGCGCTGTGGCCTCAGGCGGCGCAGCCGTGGGTGTGCTGCTCGGTGGTATATTGACGCAGTATCTGACATGGCGCTGGAACTTCTTTATTAATGTGCCGGTCGGTATTTTCGTGGTGCTGGCCGCTCTGCGTGTGGTTGGTGAGCACAAATCACCGTCTGATCATAATAGCTTGGATCTACCAGGAGCGGTCTCGGTTACGGCCGGATTAATGGCTTTGGTCTATGCACTAGTAAAGGCCCCAACGTATGGCTGGACGGAGCATCGTACGCTGACATATTTCGCGATCAGCGCCGCGCTGCTCATATTCTTTGTTCTGAACGAGCGCCGCGCTGCTCATCCGTTGATGCCACTTGGTATTTTCCGCATTCGAAATCTCTCAGGCGCCGATTCATTGATGATGTTGATGACAGCGGGGTTGTTCTCTGTCTTCTTCTTCACGACGTTGTACCTGCAAGAAATACTTGGTTATTCACCGGTTAAAACCGGTGTGAGCTTCTTGGTCGTACCGTTTGCGATCGCGCTGACGGCTACCAACGTGCCACGTTTGATTCAAAAAGTAGGCTACCGTCCTATATTGATGGTGGCGCCACTGGTTGTCGCATCCGGCCTGTTCTGGGTATCGCACATTCCGGTCAATGGTACGTTTTGGGGCGATGTGGCGCCGGGCATGATTCTGCTTGGCTTGGGCATGGGCGCGACATTTGTAAGCGTTACCATCGCGGCGACTTCGGGCGTACCAGCGCATGAAGCCGGTCTGGCTTCGGGCCTACTTAATACGTCACAGCAGATCGGGGGAGCGCTTGGTCTGGCTGTGCTCACTGGCGTAGCTACTTCTAGTGCCATACGCTATATTAACAACCTGCATTTGCATGCTGCACCAAGTCCGGCTGTTCAAGCAGCGGCTACTGTCCATGGTTTCCATGATGGATATCTGATTGCCGCCTGTTTTGCTGTTGGGGCTTCGCTGCTGGCAACTTTTGTGATCCGCAACATCCCTTCGGCCCAAGACGCCAGTCATGGCGAAGGAGCGGTGCCCGTATAGGAATAACGGTGGGGCAGCGTAGGGAATTTCATTGCGCTAAACGGCGGTTCGTTGGATAAATAGAAACGTATGGCGCTAAGCGCTTACGCACACTTGTAAAACTAGAGTAAATATGATATACTCTCACTTATAAGTAATGCTAATTGTCCAGCTTAATTCATAAGGATCATTACCTATGGCCTCTAAACCGGAAACAGAACTGCCTGGCTTGCCTCACGAACTGGCTGACCTTGACGAGATCCGGGCCTTTGGTGAGCCGCAAGCTCATCTGGTTCATGAAGCCGCTGATCAATTAGGTGAAGACAAAACCTTGTGGCTGGTTGGCGAACCAGGCGAGCATAAAAACCGTACCATTACAGAGCAAGAAGTCGGCAGGGGCGCCCTGCGGGCGGTTATGCGTTTTGGCCGTCTGGCGGCCCTCAGGGCAAACATAGCCATGCTGGGTGTAGCGCTTCTGGGCAGCAATGTCATTATGGCTGCCGAAACACCGGCAGCAGCGGCACAGCCAAATCGCACCGAAATTATTTCTAACCCAATTCAATACGAAGGGCATAATTTGCCGTGTGGTGACCCGGCGCTCTCAAATTGGGGCAAGCATGGCAATATTCTGATGTGTACGCCGGACTTTGGCCAGTATGAACCGCTACCAGGGGGTGGCATGGGCCGCTACGCCGGCGCTTTTCCGGAATACTACTCAACAGACCTGATCCACTGGCGCTTTATAGGCTATCCAGTCACGCCGCAAAACTATTCCTGGGCCGCGCTGCCGCCCGAGGGTAACTGGCCAGGTGGTGAGTACTGGTCAGCTAGCAAATTGCATCACTTTGGCAACAATTATGAGTTTTACTACGCGACGCAAATGAACCCGCAGGAAATTGCCAAGGCTCAGCGGCAATACCACGAACAACTTGGCCCACGTACCATGGCACTCTTTGTGGCTTATACGAAAGATCCAATCCATGGGCCGTGGCACAACCAATTACTTCATGTGCCGGGACAATACAATCATGTACGGGGCAATGCCGCTGACTATACGCAGGCCGACTTCATGACAGCCATGTCCGCATCGACGGCAGTAGCTAAGGGCAGCAGCCTGGAATTAAGTGGCGGCTCGATCGACCCAAGCGCCGCCAACGACAGCCAAGGTCGTCACATAATCGCCTGGGCCAAGCAGTCGCATGATCTGTTTACTGGCGAGCTGACGCCAGACGGTCTGCATATGTATAACGCAGTCCACAAGATTTTCACCGCCACGATGAAATATCCGTGGATGTGCAATCCTGACAGTCAGGGTACGCATTGTGTGGCCGAAGGACCAGGAATTTTCTATGATAAAAATACTGGTTTGATGGTTGTGCTATTCAATACGGCAAGCACTTGGGACGCTTCTTATAAAGTCGCGGAAGCAGTCAGCGCCAACCCGTTCTCGGGTTATCGGGTTTTCTCGCACCCGGTGCTTAGCAGTGGCAATCGCCTATGGTCAACCGGTATTGGTGATGCACCGTCTACAGGCCCTGACGGCCAACCAATACTAGCATTCCACGTTCACACTAATCCTGGACGAGATAAGAATGAATTACACCGATACCTAGCTATTGGAAATGTAAACTCCAGCTTTGATAGTGACCGACAGCTGTGGCTGCCGGTCAGTGACATGAAGGGACATATTGCTGATGCCAAGGAAATTAAAAACGGTAAAATTCCAATCGGTGAGTTTACTGTTAATGGTGACGGCAAACCGACCCGCAAAGTCACGGTTCATTTGCCATAAACCAACCAGGAAATTGGCCCAGAAGCTTGGAATTCGTGGCTAAGTCATAGGCCAGGCGATAAAACGTGCGCTCGCTATATTGCCAAAATCTGTTACGTCCCCTACAATGTGGCTAAGGTTAAGCACTATCAGTTGCTGAAGGTGGCAAATGGATGGGGAAGATAAAAAAACACGAGTAGTTAAACCGGCGCACAGCACTATCCTCCGCAAAAAATTAGAGCATTTGTCTATTTATGCGTTGGGGCTTTTAGCTGCTGTGGGTTTAGTCGTACTTTGCGTGCATCTTATATCGTCAGAGCTGAAAAATAGGCGCAATGATCATGTAGTGAGTAGCGTCAAAACACTGGAAAACGGTAAACATACGTGTGATCAAGGTGTTAAACAATTTAGCAGTGACAAACAAGCTATCACTAATACCGATAAATATTCAGTAAGTGCCCGCGAAGCGGCGCTGAAGTATCTTGTGCCTTGCGAATTTATGACAGGTAATAAAGCCCAGGCATTGAGTGACGCGGCAGTACTCGACAAACTCTACGCGCAGGATGGCAGCAAGGGCGAACAGGAGAGAGCAGATCTTCAACAATTCGTGACATATATAAAGAGCTACCAGCAATAGTTATGAAGTACATTGAGACCATTAAGTCCAAACCAAGACCCTCAAATATTATCCGCTCCACGCTGACGTTTGTTTTTGGCTTACTGGCGTTAACTGTAGTTTTGTCTATTCACACGCCAGCCGCGAGTGCCGTCACTATAACCGGCACGACTCAATTTCCACGTTCATCGGGCAATCCCACGGCTACTTATGCCAAACCACCTACTTCGAACTATGATGGTAGCTTAGGAATAGCAGACCTCGTGAATAATTACGGCGCTCAGGAGTTTTACTTGTGGTGCGCTAATGGCAATATTCACGCGCAGGAATTACCCAGCCCTGGCTGTCAGTTTAATCAGGCTGGCGGCGCTTCCCCTAATGACGTTAACCCAGGCAATGGAGAATGGGCTCATCGTACCGAGGGTCAAGTTAGTAGAACTTCAGACTATGAGGTCATTGCCAATATTAATCAGGTTAATACCAATAGCATACAAGTGAAAGTTATTGATGGCTGCAAGGCGTTAAACGATAGTGATGGATGGGAAGATCATATGCGGGCTTCACCTAATTCAGGGGGAGCTCTCATTGTCGCCCTGCAGGTTGGTAGTCGCCCTGCTAATAGCTCGTGTAATGGCAATGACATTGTGGCAACATTGACACGGGGAGACTTTTCCAAATGTCCTGATCCACGGTTTGGTTCCCAATTTTGCGTGGCGCATGTAACTGTTAAAGATACTGCTTTCAATGATGGCGAAAAGCACTTCGGCATGAGTGTGACCGGTGGAGTTTATATTGGTCCCCCGGATCAAAATACTTTTCCAAATGCTTTCGTAAACCTCAAGAATATTAGCGCTGATTACTATTATCAGCCGGCAGGTCCCTGCAAAAGCTCAGCGGGCGTAAACGTTAATAACTGTCCAAACTACTTCAGCATGAATGTGCCTTACAATCAGGCAGCGGATGGTACTAACGGCGTGAATAAATATGACTTTTATTTTACCCCGGACTGTACAAACTCGGCCAGCCTCTCGCTGCAGTGGCGTGATGGGATGGGTAATCAAGGCGTAACCCAAGATGCCTCTGAAAAGTGGACGCTCACGGATACTACGGGGAGCACACCAAATTTGCCCTACACTGCTGGTTACGGACAGTTAGGGAGTGGGAAATCGCCGAAATTTACATTTATCCAAGGACATGTCTACCAATGGGAGTGGGACAACGTTGATCGGGCCCACGGTATATCAATACAGCTACCCTACAGTGAATTCACGGCCACAGCAGCCTTCTCGCCGGCCAACTGCGCGTATACGGGTCGGATCATTGCTATTAACGCGCAGTGTAATGCCATCCAGCTGTTTGGCGATTATGATGTTTCGCCGAACACGGCAGTGGACTGGCAAATATGGCATCAAAACCTCGGTGCTTCACAGTTTATAACCTATGACTTTGGTAGCCGGGCGCGCGATGACAACGGCGGCGGTGGTTTCCCGAAGATTAATCAGAATACATCAACGCTTACCAGCGCGACAATTCAAAGCAGGCTGAAAGGCCTCCTACCGGGAGGCGTGAACCTGTTCTTACGCATTAAGAGTCCCGTCAATGGGAACTGGTACTGGGTTAAATACAATGCTAATCCTACGTATACGCTTGGCAACAATATCAACCCGGCGAACACGCCTCCCGCACAGTACGGAACCCATTTCCAGCAACCATGTAATGGATCTGGAAGCAGTAAAACACCAGTCGGTAATATTAATGGGACTAACTGTGTAGGAGCACCAAGCGCGCTTGGTGCAGTTTGGGGTTGGACTGATGATCCTGACAACACCAATATTCCGCTGAGGATAAAAGTGCTTGTGGTTATTAATGGTTCTACCCAGCAATATACTTATGGGGCGGATGCGCAGGGCCTCTATACGGCTGACGTACCATACCCGTTCGTGGGTAACCATGGCTTCGTGATCCCTGCCGATCCAAATCTGTTATTGACGGGTAACCGAGTAACATTCCTAGTGTACCCACTTGGTATAGATAGCTTTGGATTTGAAGACGGCAAGAATTACCCAAGCTTTGGCGGTATTCCAGGTAGTCCTGCCAATGCCAATATCATGAAGGCCTGCGCGCCATTTACAGTAGACGGCAATACCAAAGTCAATCTGAACCCAACGAATGAAAACCCGACAAACTACAGCACGACATCTAGCGCCTCGATGAGCTTCACAGTCAGTACCCCAGGTTCATTCAATCCCACGCTGCAAGAACCGGCATGTATTGTGAGCGTGACATATAATGGTGCTGCTTGGGGTGGCCCGACCATTACGTCACCACCCAATTGTCCTCTCCGAAATCGTCAAAACACGAGTATTAACGGGCCGACAGGGCCACCTCATGCGCCAGTAACTGCTGGAGATAGCTACTGTAGCAGCCTATCCGTATGGTACACGAACGGAATTATTCAGGAGGACGGTACTGTCTATAACGGCTCTGCCAGCAACCCTCCAAATCCTATCGGCACCGGCTGTAACAGTGTAGTCAACGAACCTTATTTTAAAGTTTATGGCAATGGCGTGTCGGGGGCGGGCGGTACCCAGATCGCTGGCAGCTGCGTAGGTGGACAGATAACGTCTTGGTCGGGTGATCAGAATAATGCAGGAAATGTGGGCTACGGCTCCGGCGCCGAACTCAGCGCCTTAGCCAGGGTTGCTATAACCGGCTTTGCCAGCGCGCAAAATACTTTCGTCTCTGGCGGTGGCTTAGGTGGTAAGAGTCTGAGTTTTGCCAATAACCCGACCCCCAACGGATTCTCGTATCAGGATACGCCGAATATGAGTACTAGTTTTGGCAGCAGCTATTGTCTGGACTTCCAGCAGGCACCATCCAACCCGACCAGCCCGCCGCTTGGTAACGGCGCGACTGTCGATCCGGCCAGTACCGGTAGCGGCAAGTACGTGGCCGGAGACAAATCGGTCGTTTCGGCCAGCGGTAATATCCCCGTCGGTAAGAATACCGCGCTGTACGTTAATGGTGATGTGCGCATCTCAAATAATATCGTCTACACCGATAACTGGACGTGGACACCGACTGGTAATAATATTCCATCCTTCTCGCTCATCGCTGTTGGCGGCAACATCTATATTGATCCGGGCGTCAGCAACCTTGATGGGCTATATATCGCCGAAAAGAATGGCGGCCGGGGCGGTAATATATATGACTGTAGCGATGCGCCCGACGGCCAGCCGTTCAGGCCTATGCCAGGAACCTCCGCGGGTGGTGGCGACATCTTTGATGGCTGTCAGCAGCAGCTCACGGTCCACGGTAGTTTCGTAGCTTCAAATCAGGTTAATCTGATGCGCAGCTTTGGCTCCTTGCGTAATAGCATTGCTCCTAATGGGCCCAATGAGACTCCCAGTAGTGGTGCCCGCAGTTGTAGTGTCGGCGTGGCCACCGCTTCCAAGCCAGTGTGCGCCGGTGAGGTTTTCGACTTCAGCCCGGAGATGTACCTTAGTAACCTCAACCTGACGCCGACAAATAATGGGGCGCTCGAGTACGACACGTTCACGAGTTTGCCGCCGGTACTGTAGGGTGGTAGTATATGAGAGTAAGCATAAGCATAGGAAATAAATAGAAAAAATGGGTGGGCAGAAACCGTTTACCGTTTACCGTTTACCATTCACTGTTTCAGGACGGTGGATTGGGCGAATCTCTGTTGATAATGCTTATGATATAATCAGGGGCAAATCATGAGCGCATTACTTAACGGAGCATCCGAATTTTTTGGGTTGGATATCGGTACGACTGCTGTGCGCCTGGTTCAACTCAGGGGCAGTGGCGGCAACAAAGCGCTCGTTAAATATGCTTATGTACCGCTTGAAGGCAACATCTCGGCCAGTGACTCCAAAGGCGATCAGCAAAAGCTAGCGCAGATCATCGGTCAACTCGTGAAGCAGGCCAATGTGAACACGGCCAATGTGGTTGTTGGTATTCCTTCGAACCGCGTGTTTACGACAGTGGCTGATGTGGACCGCTTATCGGGCAGTGAACTAGCCAAGGCTATTCCGTATCAGGCCGATTCTCTTATCCCAACGCCGTTGGCTGAATCAAAAATTGACTGGGCGCTGATTGGCGACTCGCCAGCCGATAAGACCAAGCAGGAAATCTTGCTTACCAGCGTGACAAATAAATTTGTTGAAGACCGACTTGATATGCTCGAATCGGTTGGGCTCAACGTCATCGCCTTTGAGCCGGACAACTTGGCTATGGCTCGCTCGTTGGCCGCGCCAGACGCGACACCGCAACTGATCATTGATGTGGGCCACCGCACAACTGATCTGGTGGTCGTTATGAATAACGCCCCGCACCTTACTCGGAGTATACCAACTGGCGTGGAGTCTATTATTAAATCTGCGGTGCAAAACCTGAACGTTGACCAAAAGCAGGCAGAGCAGTTCGTCTTCAAGTTTGGTCTTAGTAAAGATAAGCTGGAGGGCCAGGTTTTCCAGGCTGTCAGCAGCACGGTTGATTTGCTGACTACAGAGGTGGAGAAGTCGATTAAGTTCTTCGCTACTCGCTATAACGGCACCAAGGTTGAACATATTATTGTCACTGGCGGTGCTTCGGTTATACCAGAATTTCCGTTGTATTTGGCCAATAAGTTTGGTATCAATGTCGAAATAGGCAACGCCTGGCGCAATGTGAGCTACGGTCGTGACCGACAAAATGAACTACTCGCGATTTCTAACCAGTTTGGAGTTGTCGTGGGACTGGCGGAGAGAACAGAATGAGAAGGGAACAGATGTCGAAAGTCCAAAGCCAAAAGTCCAAAGCCGAGCAGTCTAGACTGCGACTGCTTTCGACTTTCGACTTTCGACTTTCGACCGACCAGGAGGTCTTCGCATGATACAGCTAAACCTTCTTCCGGACGTTAAGCTCGAGTACATTAAGGCGCAGCGCACCCGCCGCCTGATGATTAGTGTGTCGTTTTTGGTGACTGCTGTGGCAGTCGGCATCCTGGTGCTGTTGTTGCTAGTCGATGTCGCTCAGCGGAAGCACCTCAGTGACTTAAGTCATGACATTACAACCGAGAGCAAGCAGCTGAAACAGAAGCCTGATATATCCAGAATTCTCACTGTTCAGAACCAGCTCGAAAGCCTAACCGCGCTGCACGCTGGCAAACCGGCGGCTTCGCGACTCTTTTCGAACTATCTGAACCAGGTAACGCCGGCCGCGGTGGCGATTACCAGTTTCAACATTGACTTCACAACACAGACAGCAACGATCACTGGCACGGCTGACTCGCTAAGTAATGTGAACAAATACGTCGATACATTGAAATTCACCACCTACAATACGAGTAGCAACTCAGCCGCTACCAAAGCGTTTACTAACGTCGTGCTCTCAAGCTTCGGCTTGAATGGTGCCAGCACCGATAAGAGTCAGGCGGCTACCTACACCATTACGCTTGGCTACGACAAGACTATCTTTGACATCACGCAGTCAGTAACACTCTCGGTGCCTAACCTGACCACTACCCGATCAGAACTTGATCAGCCCGGCGATCTCTTTAAGGCAGCGCCGGTGACCAAACCAAGCGGAGGAGCGCAGTAATGGCAAATACCGAAATGCTCACCAAACGGGTAGCGATTAACAAGTCGTATGCACAAATGGTTGCCATCGTGGCCGCAGCTTCCTTCATAACCATCTTTTGTCTGGTGGCCGCTAAGGCTGTCTGGAGCCAGAATGGCTACCAGGCACGCGTCACCTCGGCCAAAGAAAAAGCTCACCAGCAACTACTGAAAAATCTATCGGCATATGATAGTCTGACTACTTCGTACCGGGCTTTTGTATCAACTCCCAACAATGTTATTGGCGGGAATAGTAATGGCACGGGCGACAATGATGGCGACAACGCCAAAATCATTCTCGATGCCTTACCGCCAAGCTACGACTTTCCGGCTTTAACGTCCAGTATCGAAAAGATACTAACTGACCGCAGTTTCAAAGTAACGAGCATTACCGGTACGGATGATCAAGTTAATCAGCAAAACAATGGTTCGAGCCCGAATCCTGTAGCTGTCAATATGCCATTCTCGTTTACGGTTGATAATGCGAACTATGCGGCTGTTGGGCAGCTTATAACGTCACTTCAAAATTCCATTCGACCAATTCAGATCGACTCGATTAACCTGAGCGGTGGCGCCAGCAATATGTCACTGACCGTTAATGCGCATACCTACTACCAGCCAGGCAAGAGTGTTAATATCACGAAGAAGGTAGTGAAATGAAACAGAAGGACATAGCTATGATTATGGTCATCGTGTTTGTGAGCGCGGTGCTGTCGCTGTTTATTTCCAAAGCCATCTTTGCGCCGCCAAAGAATCGTCAACAGCAAGTTGAAGTGGTGCAGCCCATTACATCTGATTTCCCGCAACCTGACAGTCACTACTTTAACAGCACCGCCTTTGACCCGACAAAGCTTATTACCATCGGCCAGAACAACAACAGCAATCCATTTAGCAGCACCTCGCAGTAGGAGGCCGCCTTGGGCAGAGCGCGTAGATTTAGCCAACAGACAGCAGGAAGAAGCTCATGAGTGTTCTCTCGGCTTCAACTGAGCAGCAAGTTACCGACACGCTTATTAAAAGCGGCATGATCACGGAAGATAAGCTAGCTACCGGCAAGAATGCCGCCAAAAAAGCAGGCCAGCCACTACTCAGTTATCTGGTGAAAAACGACTATATATCCGAGGAGCAGCTGACCAAAGCCAATGCTACCGTGACCAAGATGCCGTACGTGAACCTAACGTCGGCTAAAGTCGATCCCAAGATACTGCAGCTTCTGCCCAAAGATATCGCGGAACGCTACATGGCAGTTCCCCTGGGCGAAATGCAGCACCGGCTGGTGGTGGCTATGCTGGACGCCGACAACGTGCAGGCTGTGGACTTCTTGAGTAATCGAGTGGGGCGGCCACTGAAGGTGTATGTTGCCAGTGAGGCAGGTATTCGGCAGGTCCTGAAGCAGTACAGCGCGCGCTTGGATACGTCTATGGGGGCGGCTTTTGGTTCGGATCTGGCGCCACAAGTTCCCACGGCCCTCGAGACGACTAAAGAACCGCAGAAGAGTAAGGGCGGTAAAACTATCGCGAATCTGGTTGAAGATTCACCCATCAGCAAAGCCCTGTCGGCAGTCCTGGAGTTTGCTGCTCGAAACCGGGCTAGCGACGTACACATTGAACCGCTCGAGAAGGAGCTGAAAATTCGTTGCCGAATTGATGGCGTGCTAAGAGAAGTCATGCGCTTGCCGAAAAACACCGAACCGGCGCTCATCTCGCGCATAAAAATTTTGTCTAATCTGAAAATTGACGAACACCGCATACCACAGGACGGAAACTTCACGATCGAGGTTGATGGCCACGCAATTGACCTGCGTATTGCCATTGCTCCCGTGGTTTGGGGCGAGCAAGTGGTTATTCGTTTGCTGGACAAGACCGGTACATCACTAAAGCTGGAAGACATGGGCTACACCGGTCGGGCGCTCCGAGCTATTAGAAAGGGCATTGCCCGACCAAATGGCATGATACTGACTTCTGGGCCGACCGGTTCAGGTAAATCCACCTCGCTGTACGCGCTTATTCAGGAGATCAAAAGCGAAACCATCAATATTGTCACGCTCGAAGACCCGGTCGAGTACAAGATGGATGGCATCAATCAGATCCAAGTTAATGCCGATGTTGGATTGACCTTCGCTTCAGGACTACGCAGCATACTGCGGCAGGATCCCAATGTGGTGATGGTGGGAGAGATTCGTGATAGCGAGACTGCCCAATTAGCTGTTCAAGCAGCTTTGACCGGGCACTTAGTATTTAGCACGCTACACACCAATAGCGCCGCTGGAATTTTACCCCGCCTGCTGGACATGGGCGTTGAACCGTTCTTGATCGCCAGCACCGTCAATACAGTCATCGGCCAGCGCCTGGTTCGCAAGATCGCTGATAACGGCAAGGAAACGTACGACTCAACCGCCGTCGAAACCCAGGCCATACAGACAGCGCTCGGTGATTTATTGCCTAAAACCGCCGCCGACATGGACAAAGCCACCCAAGATTTAGGCTATAAAAACTTGCCCTTAGCTAACCAAACCGCTTATACTTTAGCCAAGGGTACAGACACCCCTGACACTCCAGGCGGTTATAAGGGCCGCATGGGGCTGTACGAGGTCTTTGAGGTGTCGGAGGCCATTCAAGGTTTAATAATGAAACAAGCTACCAGCGCGGAGATTAAAAAAATGGCCGTTAAAGAAGGCATGATCGACATGCGCCAGGATGGCTACCTGAAAGCGCTGGACGGACGGACGACACTGGCCGAAGTTAACCGCGTTGCGGCGGAGGACACCGCCTGAAAGGGCAGAGTATTTAAAGTGGAGAAGGTGGGATTATGAGCACACAAGGACAGCCAAGGATCGAGATTCTACTTGATGAAGTCGTCAAGAAGAAGGCGTCGGACCTGCACTTGCAAGTCGGTCTGCCGCCGATGCTGCGGGTTGACGGTTCGCTGACACCGGTGTCGGGTGCTGATCCGCTTGACGAAGAAGCTCTCGAGACCTTGATCTTCGCCATTCTCGATGAAGACCAGAAGCAGATTCTGCTCAAAGACAAGGAGTTCGACTTCAGTTTTGCTTACGGCGATCTGGGGCGGTTTCGTGTCAACGCCTTCCACGAACGCGGCAATATCGGCGCTGCGCTGCGCTTAATTCCAAACGAAATTTTGACTATTGAGCAGCTCGGTCTGCCACAAATCGTCAATAAGTTCTCAGACTACCCACGTGGTTTGGTATTGGTGACCGGCCCAACCGGTTCTGGTAAGTCGACTACCTTGGCCGCCATGATTCATAAGATCAACAACGAACGGGCTTCACACATCATCACCATCGAAGACCCGATCGAATATACTCACCGCTCCATCAAGTCAGTTATTGCCCAACGCGAAGTGCATTACGATACCTACTCCTTCAGCGCCGCCTTGCGTAGTGCCCTGCGCGAAGACCCGGACGTCGTGTTGATCGGCGAGATGCGCGACTTGGAAACCATTGCCAGCGCCATCACAATTGCTGAAACCGGCCACTTGGTGCTGGCTACTTTGCACACCAACAGCGCCGCACAGAGTATCGACCGTATGATCGACGTCTTTCCGCCGCATCAGCAGCCACAAATCCGTGCGCAGCTGTCTAACATTCTGATGGCCATTGTTTCGCAGCGCTTGATCCCAGCTATCGGCGGTGGTCGTATGGCCGCAGCAGAAATTCTGGTCGCCACGCCGGCGGTGCGCAACATTATTCGTGAAGGCAAGAGTCATCAGTTGGAAGCGGTCATTCAAACTGGCGCTGAGTTCGGCATGCAGTCTATGGATAAGACCCTGGTGAGCCTAATCCATGAGGGCACCATAACGTATGATGAGGCCCGTAACTTTGCAGTCGATATTGATGAATTAGATCGGTTGATGCGAGGCTAATATGGGCATAAAGTCTAAAGCTATAAAGTCAAAAGTCCAAAGCCGCTGCAGCAAGCGCTGGTTTTCAGCTTTTGACTTTCAGCTTTCAACCTGCACCGGAGGTGCCACATGTTGACGTTTTCGTATCAGGCTAAAAACGCAACCACGGGTGAAAAGGTCAAAGCCCAAGTACAGGCCGACAACGAGCAGGCAGCGTCCCGACTGATTAAGGAACAAGGCCTGACACCGCTCAGTATTCACCTGGAAGACAAGGCCGGTGGCGGCAACTGCACCAGTGTAGTCCACGGTTAGCGT
>CAZHJG010000016.1:0-20900 GCA_964533425.1 uncultured Candidatus Saccharibacteria bacterium
CGAAAGCACGCTGGAAATGGTCGAAAAAGCCGGTTGCTACGAATATTTCAACCCGCTCACCGGCGACCCGGTCGGCGCCGAAAACTTCTCCTGGACGGCGGCCTTGGCAATCGATTTACTGAAAACTAAGAGTTAGCAAACGGTGGCGGCAAGACGTTGACCTGGCTCGGTTGCACAAGCACGAAGACCGGTGTCGGCGTTTCAGCTTTGTACAGATACCAGTCGTTGAATTCGCCAAACGCCATACTGCCATAGTCTCCCCGGCGCACATGGTCCACAATCCAGAGCGGACGTACGTCACGTGACCAAGGGCGGCTGTTCGGAATAATAAGCTGCCCGTTATTCAGGTCATCAAATCTGATATTGCCAGCAGCCACTTCATCCAGAAAGAGCTCTGCCAGGGGCGAGGGCTCGCGGGCGTTAATAACGGGTAATTCTCCCTTAAAATAAGGTTTATCATGCCAGTCCCATGGACAATCCTTGAGAAGGTGATTGAGTGCGATAGCATGACGGTCTTCCTCAACCCCTTGCCGGCGAACCGCTTCCCTACCGAGGTGATAGTAATAAAGTGGGCTGCGCCGTTTGGGACGCTCATGCTTCACTATGTAGCACTCCTAGTATCAAGTAAAGCTTACTGTACCATGTTCTAACTGATTTTTGCAGTCAATCGTCAGTCGTTGGGCGGTCCAGCAACATCGGCTCAATGGACGGCTCGGCGCCGGCAATCTTGACAATATCCTTGTCGATTTTGCCCAGTTCTTTGTAGGTTGTGTTGAAATGACCGACGGTGGTGCCCAGACTGCTGCCCAGCTTGATCATGTAGCCGTTATGCGCGAGAAGATGCTTGTGCAGCTGCTCGATATTTTTACGGATTTTCTCGGTGTCTTTATGAATTTCGATGGAGCGCAGGCCCTGCACGATGGTCTGCAGCATGGCCGACAAGGTACTCGGCCCGACAATGGTAACCTTCTTATCCGCCGCTGCGTACTGCATCAAGTTACGGCCACTGACACCGCCTAGCCCGACTTTATTGGCCAGCAAATCATAATAAATCGCTTCGCTCGGTATGAACATCAGCGCTTGGTCAAGCGTGCCTTTGCCGGGCATGATGTATTTGGCCGTCTCGTCGATGCGGCGCTTGAGATCTTCCTTAAACGCTCGCTCCAGCGCCGGCCTTTCGGCTTCCTTGGCATCGATCAGGCGGTTGTAGTTCTCCAGCGAGAACTTGCTGTCGATGGGCAGGACTTTGTCGTCGAGCAGGATGGCGGCGTCGACGATCAGCCCCTCCCCCAGCTTGTATTGCAACTGATAGGTGCCCGGGGGCAAGGTGTTCTTAAGAATCTGCTCCAGGTAATATTCGCCAATTACGCCGCGCTGCTTCGGGTTCTGCAGCACATTCTGCAGCGTCTTTAACTCGGCCGCGATGTCGCCGACATTCTTGTTGGTACCCTCCAGTTTGGTCAGCTTTTCGGTCACCTGCTGGAGTATCCTGATACTGGCCGCGGACTGCGTTTGTATCTGTTTGGCGTTAACATTGGCCTGGTCCTGCAACTGTTTTTGCAGCCCGTCTTTGAGCGCCCCCATCGACTTGTTCAGCTCGGCCATATCGGCTTTGAGCAGCAGCGCGCTTTGGGCATCACCGGCGGGAGTACGCCGCGCATTCCAAATCAAGGCCGCTGCCAACAGCAGCACCAAAACTCCCAAAATAATAACCGCGACTATCATTATCTCTATTGTACGCCATAGTAATTCCGTGTGTAAGGTTATATAATTTCAAAATGCTGGAATACGTCCCTGAGATCCAACATCCTATCGTCGAGCTTCGGCGTGATGAAGACGGCGAAGTACTTGCCGGGGCGGCTGGGCTCTTCCTGGGTGCGGCTAGCCTTGTCGCTGAGAGTCAGGCTACCGAATCATTTACTGCAACCATACCGGGAGCTGTCGAAGGCGGCATAGCGGTGGGATTTATCGTAATTCCTACTGTTGCTTGTGCGGCCTTGTATAATCGCATCAGGCGCTGGCGCCACCACCGGCTAAAGCAGCATGCGCCCCAAATTATTGAAGACTTCACTTATCAGCTCACGCACCTTCCTGAGCGTCAGCACCCTTTAATAGATGGCTAACTAATTCTCAATGGTTAGCGTAGTGCCCACCTGCGCCCAGTTGTACAGCCAGGTCGAGGCGGCCAGTGGCAGCTCGACACAGCCGTGGGAGGCCTGGGTGGAGTTCGGGTCGATGTGCCCGAAGGCCGTGTCCGGCCGCCAAGTGGCGTCGTGGAAGCCGTAGGTGCCGTACTGATTATTGAGGAAGGGCATCCAGTAGTGCACCGGGTCGCTCCAATTGCCAGTGTTGTCGGAACCGGTTAGGGTGGTGTCGGTTTGCTTGGCGTAAATATGGTAGGTGCCGGTCGGCGTTTTATCGGCGGCGTATTGTTCCATGCCGGTCACCACGGGCGTGTCATAGACGACTTTTTGCCCCTGACAGGCCCACATGTGCCGTGTCGATATGCTTACCACGATAAATTGTGCTTGGACATTGCCGGCACAATGATTACTGGTCACACTCGTTGCCCCCGGAGTCGAAGCGGGCGAAGCGCCGCCCGAGCCTGAAGCGGTCTGCTTGCCAGCGCGCGCATTTGGATCAACGTTGTTTGACTGCTGACTAACCACTGTTTTGAAGCCCAGTATCAGGCCGAGCCCGATGGCAGCTATAAATAAGAGCGTCGTCAGCTTGCGCCCACCAGACTTTGGCTTGGCAGCGCTGTTCAGACTCCGACTCATCGGATGCCGATCCGAATGGTATGACGAATAAGCCAGCAGGCCTGGTCGAATAGTTTTGCTTTCGAGTGATGTTCTCATAATGACCGGTTTAGGTTTAGCGTACCGTATGTACTTGTGTTTTTGCTGTATTTATTTTAATAGCCGTGAGCTCATTATACCATTTTGGGACGAACGTATAAAAGCTTTAAGCCACCCGGGTGACCAGGAAAATAAACACTGCGCCCAAGATCGTCAGCCCGATCGTTTGATAGCTGGAGTGCTCGCTGTGGGCTTCCGGCAGAATTTCGCTGGCGCCGATGTACAGCAGAAAGCCGGCGAAAAAGCCCAGGTACAGCACCAGACCGGCGTCGGATATGGTGAACAGCTTGGTGGCCAGCACGCCAAGCACCGGTGCGATAGCGTCCAGCAACAGGAACAGAAAGGCTTTTTTACTCTTGTTTTTGTTGAGCAGCATCAGATTCACGGTGTTCAAGCCGTCGGTGAAGTCGTGGGCGATCACGGCGATGGCCACCGCCACGCCAACGGTTGTCGATGCTTGGAAGCCAAGCCCAATGCCCACTCCATCCAAAAAACTGTGCCCGCAGAGCGCCAGCGCCGAAGCTACGCCGACCTGAGGGTGATGGTGCGGGCCGTACTCCCCTTCATTGGTATGGTGGATGAGAATGCTTTTTTCAATAATGTGAAACAGCAGAAAACCGCAAACCAAGGCAATCATCGCGCCAGTGGCACTCAAGTGCTCGCTGGACAGCGTCTTGAAAATTTCCGGCAACAGATCAAAGGCTACAACGCCGAGCAGGACGCCGGCCGTGTAGCCCAATAAGCGATGCAAATGGTCACGGTTCTTAAGGCCGACTAGGCCGCCGGTCAGGGTTGAAAAGAAGGTTGCGATGGATAGTAGTATGGGTGCCATGCGGCCAAGTATACGTCCGTGAAAATAATTATTGCAAATTTGTCGCAATTTCTGCTATATTTGCAGCATGAACGTCGTGGAACTACAACTCAAGAATCACCTGAAAAAGCATGGGTTCAGCCTGACCGAGCCGCGCGTAACAGTCTTCAAGACTCTGCTCGACCAGGAAGCTCAAAGCATGGCGGTGATTGTGGCAGCTTGCCAACCGGAGGTTGATCGCGCCACCGTCTACCGGACCATCACGCTATTTGAAAAGCTAGGCATCGTGCAGCGGGTGCAACTCGGCTGGAAATACAAGCTTGAGCTCACCGACGCCTTTAATCAGCACCATCATCATCTGTCATGCCTGCGCTGTGGCCGGATTATTGCCCTCTCGGAAGACCAGACGCTCGAAGACCGATTGCTGGAGCTCGCCCGGCTCCACAGCTTTGCAGCTCAAGATCATCAAATTGAAATCCGTGGTCTGTGCAAACAATGCCAGGCCGAACTAGCCGCTTCCCAGTAGCGGTTCGGCGTCAGTCATAAGCTGAGCGAGCTGCGCCAGCAAGGCGGCAGGCTTATCGTGCTTTCGCAGCGCTTCGTACGTCAGGGTAGCGCCACTGAAGCCTTCGTGTTGCCAGCGTGCTTCCAGGGGCAGTTTCAGCTTTGTAAACCCTGCTGGCTCGGGATAGGCCGTGAGGTAGACGTACGGTTCGTGGATCGTCTCGTCGCCAATAGACCAACCGAGGGTGAACTGCCGCTCGTCGTCGAACGGGAACCAGGACAGCGACAGATCAAAGTGATGCGGGTAGACCAGCACCGGGCTGACGAGACCCTGCTCTAGCCTAGCTTTCACCTGCTGGAACTGCTCGTCCATCCACCACAGCGCTGCGCCGTACTTTTCGGCTTCGGCAGCAGCAAAGCGTGGCACACCGGCTGAGAATTCAGGTTCTTCGATGTGCAATTGCTGCTGATTCATTTCCAACCAGGCCCGGACATTGTTCAGCAGTTCGGTCGGGCTGTAATTTTCCAGCAGCCATTTGTTGCCGTCGAGCCGCATTTTGTGCTTCACCAGATCAATGCTGGCCCGCGTTTCCCGGCCGTCCACACTAAACGCTTGGGTGCTCAAACCCCGCATAGTAACGAGCAGGCCACGTTGCCAATCATGGGGATCAGCCGACAGAAAAACCTGTTGCAGTTTGCCGAGCACCTTGGCGACATCCTGCAGATAATCTTGAGTTACGTGCAATCTGGATAACGAGGGTAGCGGGCTCATGTCTTCCGTGAGTTTGTTTGGAAGCTATGCTCCGGGCGCTTGTAATGCTGACGCAACGCCACGAGCAGCGTGCCGGTACCAAGCCAGATAGCCACGACGGTAACCAGCCAGCCAATAATGGGTATCAGGCTGACCAGGGCGAGCACGATACTGCCGACCAGTAAGGCGAGCGGAATACGTTTCTCGTGTGGCATCACCAGACTACCCACGAACAGCGCAGCAATCGGCGCCGCCAGGAAGTGGGCCATCAACCAGGCGAGACCCAGGAAGAAGGCCAGCGGTATGCCCAGTACCGAAATAAGCAACGCGATCAAGATGATCGGCACGGCAATCATGGCCACCAGACCAGTTAAAATAACGATGCCCAGACGCTCACGCGCCAGTCCGTTCCAGCGGGCAAAATCCTGTGGGAAGAAAGCCACCAGCACCAGACCGAAGACGAGCAACATCAGCAGGAACACGAGATGCGCCACGATGCGCGGGCCGTGCCACACGATATGCGCATGGTGCTGCACCGTCGTCTTGTGGTAGACGATTTTGCCATCCACGTGAGCACCGCTGGCTTTTTCGAGTTGATTGGGGCTGAAATAGGTCAAACTGCCACTCACGCCGGCGCCGCCAAGCAGTGTCAGTTTGTTGCTGACATGCGCTTCGACGTTTCGCCCAACATCGCCGTTGAGCGTGGCGCTCTGACTAGCCAACGCGATGTCCCGTCCCACCGGGCTGTCGACGGTCACGCTCTGCCCGGCCAGTCCGGCATCACCACCAACCTTGGCGTTGCTCTGTAAATTCCCTGTTTGGGCAGCCAGCGAAGCGTTCTTATCAATCTTAGCGCCCACATTGACAGTTTGGCCGGCCACACGCACGTTACCATGCACCGTGCCATTGACGGTCACCGACTGACCGGCGCAGATGACGTCGCCGTTCACCGTGGCGTCGACATCGACAGTCTGGCCCACGCACAGCACGTCGCCGTTAATAGTACCGGTGATGGTAACCGTCTGTCCGGCCTTGTAAATACTGTGATTAACCGTGCCGCTGACAGTCACGTCATGGGTGGCCGCCAAAGCCACGCCAACGCCTATGCCGAGCGTGGCCACTATGGTTGCCAGTGCCGTTACGAAGCTCCGTTTCCGTATCATGTCCGCCCTCCTGCCTGCTTTGATTTTAGTGTGCTACGCTGGCGGACAAAATGCAATGGTTTTTACTACACAAGATGGTGATGCAACAGATCAAGTAATTTGTGGTAATTCGTATAATACAGCCAGGCGTTGAAGACCAGCAGCAGCGGAAAAACGCCAAACATCTCGACGGCCTTGCCGGTGGTAATACGCAGCTTCTTCAGCGGCGGCAGCCCGAACTTCACCGGAATGGGCAGCAGCCACGGCACGCCCTCCTTAGTCAGCGTATCCATAACAAGATGGCTGACCATGCCAATCATGAAGGCCCACCACACCAGCCCGATATCGACGTGCTTCATGATCGGTTGCAGAAAAATCAGCAACCAGTGTGCGGCAAAGCCAAAGAGCGCCAGCCCAATTATGGAGTGCGTCAAAAACCGATGCCCGCCCGTCAGATCATCAAACATTCGGCCGAAGAACTTCCCGATCGGCAAATTCCGCCACAGCGGCGCCGTCGGCTGATCAATATCTGGAGTAATCCCGCCAATCAAATTAGCAAAAACCGCCACAATCGCCGTGGCCAACGTCACCGTCCGGAGCGGCTGCACGAGCACCACAATACCGAGTGCCGTCACCGCCGCTAAATCATGCGTTCGCGCTGTCATACTGTTTAAGTTTACTCTGCTTGCAAATTTTGGTGAAGCCTTGTGGAGAAAGTGTCATGGTGCTACTAGGGCGTCGACCCACCAATCAGCCACTACTTAATCAGCGACCAGTTATTAAGAAAGTAACTCATATCGTGTGCCTTGGAGCCAAGGTAGACTGAGCTGCCGCGGAACTTTATGTTCACCCGGTACCGCTTACCGTGGCCAACTTCTAGAATCGCTTTCTCGTGCACTTTCTTTTCCATTTCTAAGAGCGGCAACACCAGAAAGTTGTTTTTCTTTTCACTGTGCAGCACAAACACATAGTAAATATTGCCTGAGTTGTGTCGCTCAAATGATACTTTTCGCACATCAAACACGTAGGTATCGAACTTGTTTAAATTAGCAGTCTTGACCTGAATACTAAATAACTGATTCTCCTTGGTCGCAACAATGTCCATCCCAACATCAACGCTCATGATGCTGGCGTTAAAGCCGCGAAAGAGCAGCTCGGAACAAACCAAATACTCACCACCTTTTCCGGTGTAGCTTCCTTCCACTAGCAACTTTTCGGCGTTCTCTGCCTCTTCTTCTGCTTTTTCTGCGACCTGCTCGGGAGCAGCGATATTGCCATTTAAGGCATAGTAGCCTGGCTTGGTACGGACAAAAAGTGACTGGCTGCCTTTTTGTTTTATGTCTACACTGAGCTGCGCATTGAGCGAAGCCTCGGGAGTTGCCCCAACGGTTTCCAGCAGTCCTTGCTCTAGGGCCTGTTCAGTAATTTCTCGGTAGTGCAGTGGCTGTTTCGCCTGCTGCAAGACTTTTAGGGCGGCTGCTTTGAACTTATTATTCATTGTATTCCCCACTAGCTAGCGGCTCGCCACTCCAACCCAGAAGCTGCACACCGTCTTCAACTATAAAGACGGGCAGCTCATGCTTGTACTCGATGTCCATTGTTTTTACACCAATTGCGGCCACGACCTCATTAACGTTAGCCAAGTTGAACTTAAGAGGTACGGTAAGCCTATTTTGTATAAACTGGATTAATTCCTGGTTGCTGTACGAAGCCTTGATGTCTCTTAGCTTCTGAATGTCATCACCACTCTCAGAATATTTACATTTCAGCTCAACCAGCCAAAGCTTAGTTGCCGTCAAGAACACCACATCTATATGATTGCGGTCACGCGAACGCGAGCCGTCGTCATTTAATTTTGGAATCCGTATTAGGTCGCTGGCATACGCCTTAGAGCTGGGTGGGTGGAAGCTCAAGACTTGGGCCTCAGTAGCATAGTTAAGCCAGGCTACGAGCTTTTCGCCGACGACTGTTTCGCACGATAGATTTTCCATATTATTTGAGATGGTTCCCGGTTATAATTCCGTCCGACAGCACGATTAGGTCGCAGTATTGCCTAAAAATGCGCGACTGCTTGGTGCCGTTACTCCACACGCCAATCATTTCATTAATAGCCAGCGGGCGGCCATCTCTCGAGAAACACAGCTGCCGGATTTTGGCATGTGATTCTTCCGCAGAGCCATACCGTTTGAGAAACTCGTCGTACATGGCGCCGGTATGCTGCATGAGCTCCTCAAGTTGCTGCACCGTCTGCTGGTAGGCTTCGGAGTCACGACTCATATATACGCGAGGCCAAAAGAGTATCAAAGCCGATTTTCGGTCGTTGATGGTAGCCTGGTCCAACGTCCGGCAATATACGTAACCGAGGTTTACCAGTACGCCACAATGGGGGTCGGAGCGCCATTTATAGCCCGTATAATAAATGAAGGGATTTTGGAAATTGTCACGGGCCAATGTCGGCGCTAGGTCGCTGACTATGCCCTCGCCCGAAATGCGCTCATTATTAAGCGTTTCAAACTTGGCATTATTAATACAGCTTAAGGCGAGCAGTCTTTCAGGCTTGTCTTTGTAAAAATACTTCTCGGGAGTTATATGCTCTAAGATTGTGGTTGGCTGTTTTAAGAAATCGAGAAACTTAGCCTTGGTCCACTCTGAACGCACCACGGACGGCTTAATGTTGGGTGTTTCGGCCAACTTTCGCACCCGATCCACGGCGCTTTTTATGAATTGGTCATCCATGATTGACTGCTTCTGAGCAATGGTTTCAGCCAGCGGCAAAAGATACTCTAAGGTGCTTATCAACTCACCAAACACGGTCACGACTTCACTGGATTCGGCTTGCTGGCTGATCTTCTGGGGCTTGCCATTTGGAGCCAGCGGCCAGTTAATGGCAATTTGCGGGACGGCATATATTTCGGCCAGCTTAATCATGCCCGCCCAAACATTGGTGTTTACCGAACGTTTACTGGCGATCGAACCCTGAATGTCTAGCTCATCATCCCGCACGCGCGAAAACGGGGTGAAATAAATAAAGGGAATCCGGTGCTCGGCAGTGGTGGCAAACCGCGTAAAGCGCTGCAGCGGGTTGTCGCCAGTGTAGCCGTGTTCTGTGAGTTCAATGACTGCCACCGGTACTTTGTCGTACAGTATTATATAGTCCGGCCTGTCATGGTCGGCTAGTTCAGAAACGACGGCGTCCAGACTAAAGAGATTTCGCCCGCTTGGCAAAATTTCTATGTTAATCGATGGGATTTGTCCAAGTAAGTCGGAATTTTCTTGAAGCTTATGGAACAGAATTCTGTCAGAGCTTTCATCGCAGAAGACAGTTAGCTTTTGGGGGTCTATAACGGTTTGAGTCATGCATTTTGGTATTGCGCCAAACGTAACTACACAATACTTTAATCCTTCATGTAAAGGATAGCAGACGAGACCCCTGTTCGGCAAAGAGGACTAGGCTGCTCATTTTTCGAAGTAGATAAGGTGGTCTTCTTTGGTGACTATATTTTGGTTGGCCGATCGGTGGTACTGGGCTTGCGTAAATACCACATCACGGATCTCGTGAGCCATGTACGTAAACCCAAGGCGCTCGCAGGCTTTAATGAAGCTGTCGATTACGGGTAGCTGCTCTTCTCTCAGCGTGCTGTCGTTCACCACGATGCAGAATTTGCGCTGCGGCTTGAGAAGCCGGTAGGCTTCGCGAAAAACGTCTGTCATATCCGCAAGATACAGATCGAAATCACTAATTTTAGTCGTCTTAAAACCGTCGCGTATTTCTGCTTTGGAAATTGCCTGTCGGTTAAAATCGCCCCATTCAAGCTCAAACCTGAGGACGTCAGAGGAATACTTGTAGAGCGCAAAGTATGGCGGATGGTTCAGTACAAACCCCGCCGAATTATCTTTCAGCGGGGTTTTTCGAGCATCGCCCGTTATGATTTTGGTGCTCTTGTTCTTAACCAAGGCAAGATACTCGTCCATGCCGACCGCCATGGTTTTAACCTTTTTCGTAAAGTTGAGCACCGCATCTTCCTTACTGGGCTCGGCTTCGCGGAATATTCTGCCAGTCCGGACTGAGGCGTTGGATACCTTACGAATAATTGACAGCCAGGCGACCATGAAAAAATCTTTGAGCGTTTCGTCTTCGATAGCCTGAATGTGGTGATTAAGTACTATGAGTGAGGCTTCGATGTACTCCTCGAACCACCGGCTTTTATTGGCTATCTTGGGCCTTTCGTCTTTCAGATATGCGACACCGCTGCCGAATGGTTTGTGCGTATCTACTTTGCTCAGATCTTTATGCACAGCTGCGAGAAGCTGCTGCAGTGACTTAAGCAAGTGTGGGGTGTCGAGAGGAGTAGTTTTGACTTTTGAAATAAGTACGCTCAGCGGATTTATTTCCACGCCGACAGCATCATAACCGAGTATTTGGGCTTCGACTAAAGTCGTACCAGAACCGGACATTAAATCAACGATTGGCTCGTTCGCCACGGCACATTTTTCTATGATGTGCCGAGTGGCAATCGGCGGTAACTTACCGAAATATCTGAAAAACCCATGCGTCGCATATTGCTGCGATTTATTGGTGTGGCTAAAGCTAACTCTGGTTCGCATCGGGTTTTCTTAAGACAATTATTTCTTGGAATTTCATCTTCTTATTCAGCGTCCGGCCGGTGTTGTGGTTGAGCAGGTTCTTGGCGACTTTTTCTACTTCGAAGCCAGCATCTTTGCCAAACTCAACGGTTATCGGGGAGAGTGGTATGCGCGTGTGGTTTATGCTCCCGTCGCCAATAACGCAGGCACAATAACCGCCAGGCTTGAGAACCCGATAGGCTTCTTGCAGTATGCGGTTCCAGCCGACTAAGTATTTCTGCAAGCCGTTCGGTACATGGAAGTAGCTGCCTCTCATGGCTAGTTCAAGCTTCCGCAGGTCTTTGTGGTTGATTTTTAGCCAGGCTAGCTGCAGCTGGGCCGTTTCCGAAAAGGCTGTGCCCGAAAGGTATGGCGGATGTAAGACAACGAGCTGGGCTGAATTTTCGGCCACATCAATCTTGTCTGCAAAACCTTTTGCCACACGAACGTTATGGGACTTTTCCTGCAAGCCCAGCTCGACACACAGCTGGTTGATATTTGCCATATGACTGAGTTGTTTGAGCATGGTTGGTACGACGGACTTAACAACCTTTTTTAGGTCAATCTCGGTGTTCATCTTTTTGACGTTGGCTCTGGAAACTTGCCGCAATATTGAAAGCAAGGCGAGCTGAAAAAAGTTTCTGATATCTTCAGCTTTGAGCTGATCGATATAGGTCTGAATTTGCAGCAGCTCGCTCAAAGACGACTCATCGTAATAGTGAAGCACCTCTTGCATGGGCGTGGAAAGCTTTTTAGGCAGCGGCTTCGGGCTAAGCGCAAAAACAAAGGTGTCAAAATCGGCAAGCGCCTTGGCCAAAGCTCTAGGCTTGATGAACGTCGTAACAACCTGACTGGTCATTAGAGCGACATCATTAATGTCCAGCCCGATGGCTTTTCGATTGAGCCGTATGGCCTCAATGAGCGTGGTGCCGCTGCCGCACATCGGGTCTATAACTGTATCGCCAGGCTTGGTATATAATTCGATAAATTGGTGCGGTAGCTGCGGCGTAAACTTACCGATATACCGCAAATAGTTGTGGCTCAAATACTGCGTCGGCGCAGTGGATGGCACCTCCCATACCTCTGTAGCTTCAAGTTGAAAGATTTTTAAATAAATCTTGTTTGGTGGTTCAACGGAGTTTCTGAGCATACCAATAGTTGCTGTTGCCTCTTCCCTTCTTCTGCTTAGCTAAAGTATACCTTGTTCGGCTGCGCATTATCTAACCATGAATCAGGCTGAGTTGCTGCTATTTCCGTTCTATGACACAACCATGTAACGAAGAAGACGGGCGATGAGCGAAGAGCTCACGATCACGGGGTTACTTATTGCTTTTGGCGTTTACGCTTGGTGGGGTCAAGTTCTTTTTTTCGTAGGCGGAGCGATGAGGGCGTGACTTCCAAGAGTTCGTCGTTTTCGATAAAGTCTAGGCATTGTTCCAGGCTGAAGACCGTGGGTGGGGTGAGCTGGACGACACCGTCGGAAGATGAGGAGCGCATGTTGGTGAGGTGTTTAGCTTTGCAGACGTTGATTTCCATGTCTTCACTGCGGGTGTTGAGACCAATGATCTGGCCGGCGTAGACTTTGACGGCCGGGCCCACAAAAATCGTGCCGCGGGCTTCGGCAGTTTGCAAGGAATATGGGGTGGTGGTGCCCGTTTCGTAGGCGATCAGGACGCCATTTCGAAGCTGCTGCAGTGAGGCGCCAGCGGGCTGGAAGCCAATGACCAGGCTGTTCATGACGATGGTGCCTTTGGTATTGGTCATCAGGATGTTGCGCATGCCAAGGAGCGCGCGGGTGGGCATTTCATAAATGAGCTTAGTGACGCCTTTGGGGCTGGCGAACTGCTCTTTGAGTGCGGCCCGGCGCTGACCGAGCTCCATTTGTACCGTGCCGATGTGCTCAGCCGGGACCTCGATGATAACTTCCTCAATGGGCTCCATCAGCCGGCCTTTTTCCTCGTGGGTGACGACTTCCGGGCGACCGACTTCGAATTCGTAGCCTTCGCGGCGCATGGTTTCGATCAGCACGCCTAAGTGCAGTTCGCCCCGGCCGGCGACCGTGAAACCGATACCGGCTTCAGAGACTTGCAGGCCGACATTGGTTTCCAGCTCCCGCTGCAGGCGCTCACTAATTTGTCGAGAGGTGTTGAATTCACCCTCCAGGCCTTTAAACGGACTGGTGTTCGGTCCCAGGTAGATACGCAGCGTCGGTGCTTCGACTTCGATGGTCGGCAGAGCTTCCGGTTGGTCCGCGTCGGCGATGGTTTCACCGATCTGAGCGTTGGCAACGCCTGTCAGCTGCACGATGTCGCCAGCGATGCCTTCCGGCACTTCAAATTTGCTAACTCCGTGGCTCATGAAAACATTGTCGACTTTGGCCTTCTGGAACGTGCCGTCCTTTTTGCAAAGCGCCACTTGATCGCCCGGCTTGACCGCGCCGCGGCTGATGCGACCGATGGCATATTTGCCTTTGAAGGTATCGCTGGCCAGCGCCGTCACCAGCATCTGGAACGGTTTGTCGCGCTCGATAGCGGGAGCCGGAATTTTATCGATAATGGCCTGGAAGATCGGCTCCAAGTCGGCCGCCGCCTCACTGTCGACTGGAGGCTCAGTCCAGGCTTTGCCAGCCCGGCCGACGGCGTAATATACTGGGTAATGCAACTGGTCTTCGTGCACCGCCAGCTCCAAAAACAGGTCAGCGAGCTCATCTTCGACTTCGGGGATACGGGAGCCCGATTTGTCGATTTTATTGATAATGACAATTGGTTTGAGCTCGGCCGCCAGCGCTTTACCAAGCACAAACTTGGTTTGTGGCATCGGGCCCTCCTGGGCGTCGACGATCAGCAGGCAGCCATCGGCCATATTAAGCGTCCGCTCGACCTCACCGCTGAAGTCCGCGTGCCCCGGCGTGTCGATGATATTAATCCGATAGTCGTTGTGCTGGACGGCTGTGACTTTGGCGGTGATGGTAATCCCCCGCTCTTTTCCTGATCGCCGCTGTCCATGATCAGCTCCTGGCTCATTTCCGCCTGGTTGTCGCGGAAAGTCTGCGATTGCTTTAACAGGCCGTCGACAAGCGTCGTCTTGCCATGATCGACATGAGCAATGATGGCGATATTACGGATTTTGGTGGGGTCTTGGGTGGTTTTCATACTGATGTGGTGATTGCTTGGCTTCGGTATGGCGCGAGTTTGCCCGTAGGCATTAAAAAAGAATCCTCGCCTGCTGTTTAGTACTGCGCCGGCCCTTACCGGTAATGAAGTCGAGCACTCTACTAAAAAGGCAAACCCGGATTCATCTCAAAACAATGTTAATACATTAGCATGTTGGCCGCTTATTGTCAATTTTGCGCGCGTTGCTTGGTCTGTTGCTGTCTACGTATAAGTTGGCGAAGTACCGCCCAAAGGAGGTAAGCGTGATAAGAAGAAAATGGTAGGTACAGAGCGATTTGCGAAGGCGACGGGCGATGGCTAAGAGCCAGCGGTCAAGGCTTCGGACAAATCGGTGGCTGGGGGAGGTCGCTGCGCGCGGTGGTGGGATAGCGCAGGGAGGCAGGTGTGGTCGTTGCCCTAGACCACATGGAGGGGCCTCAAGCTCGGGAGTGGGGACTCACCGAACTTACCTCCCCCAGTCACCACTCGGTGGTCCGGGCCCGCGTGCCGGGACCACCAAGAAGAGGAAGGCCTGTGGTCCTACTATCTCGGCCGAGATGCAGAGACACAGAGGCACGCACGGTGCGGTGGTGCTCAATACCCTTCAGAAGCGTGTGCCCTGAGGACACTAGCCAATTCGCTCCTTTTGTCGAGGCGAAGGGCAGCCTCCCTCACATTGTTTCACGCGTGTTACACACAGCGTGAAGCGTTAGGAAAAGTCTGTACCTACCAAAGAACAACATCGGATCCCGGGAGCAAAAACTCAACCAAAAAACGATTGAATTCTACTTTAAACGATTGGGTCTGGCTTTACAAGCGACTACGGCACCTGATTATACGCGTTGACTACACCCGGTCTGGAATTTTTATTAAAACTACTGTGCAAATGATAAGAATTTTTGGCAGGTATAGTGTTTGGGGTGTAATGAAGACGCGCGGCAGCGTGAGGCTGGGGTCAATTCATTAGGGGAAACACGAGGTGGGGGAGGTCGCGCGCAAGCAGCAGCGAGCGCAGCGGAGGCTGGGATCCTGGCGTAGGATCGCACAATGCAGCCTCGTCTCACGAGAGAGTCGCTCTCGGAGCTCGCCTCCCCCACCCGTTGCCCGGCGGCTCGCGATGCGCGACCCAGTGAGCCGCCAAGGCGAGGAAGGACCAGGCCACCCTGATGGGGTAGCGAGTGGATGACCTGGTGGCGCAGCAAATGGCTGACGCTCCAGTCCGCAGAGAGTGGGGGCTCTCCGTTTCGGCCGGACTGCCTTCCTCACATCAAGCTCGTGAAAGCAAATCCTGCATTTGATGCGAACCTCGCACCTTGTGTTATCTATACCTGCCAAAGAACAACCGTATCCCGGGAGTAATAACTCAACCAAAATCGATTAGCAAGTATTTTAACCTATTATATATTTTTCTGCAAGTTTTAGCTATTCGGCAAACTTGATCGCGAATACGGTAGCAGGGTCGACTTGTGACAGAGCAGCCACAATACAACCAATGGCGCCTTCTACTTCGGCTTCGGTGGCGCGCTTAGTGGCTTGCTTCTATCTCGTTTTTCCAAATAAACTGGTTGTTGCTATGCTGCGCTGTACATAGGCGCGCTTGTCAGCGCCTGATACGTAGACGCTTTCACGAACCTCGACATCTCCCCGTCCACGTCGCCCGCTTACTTCGTTGACCGTGTCAAAAACTACCGCTTCGGCGTTACACACTGCATCCCACTCCGACAAATGGTGCCCATACAGATTGGTTTGGATCGCCAATGTATCCTCTCCCGGGCCGCGATCGAGTTGGCGTTTCAATAACGTGCCACTGGAAATACCTAGCTCACAGACCTCAGTACACAACATAATTACCATGTTCGCGAGTTCACGCGTTGTCTGCCCCGTGGCATAGTGGCCGGCGTCAGCCTGCAAACGCTCCTCACCGAATACCTCACGCTGGAGACGGCTCTCCGCACGAATATATTCATTGCGGCAAACAGGCTCACTCATTTAGTTTATTTTACTATATTATACACCTTTAGTCAATCCCCCTCTGCTATAGTATGTCGTCAGCCACCGCTGTTTCAAATCAAAAAAGCTACCGTTTTCAATGCTGGCGCGGATGTCGTCTACCAGCTTAATGATGAAGTGTTCGTTGTGGATCGACAACAGCGTGTGCGCCAGCAACTCTTTGGCGTGAATGAGGTGATGCAAATAGGCACGGGTGTAGTGCTTACAGGTGTAGCACTCGCAGTCTTCAAGCAGCGGTGTAAAATCTCGGCGATAGCGGCTGGCGTCGATGTTTCTGCGCCCCTCGTAGGTGTACGCCGCACCGTTACGGGCCACCCGCGTGGGCGAGACGCAATCGAAGGTGTCGATGCCCTGTTCGATGGCCGCGAAAATGTCGTCCGGCTCGCTGATGCCGAGCATGTGCTTGGGCTTGTCCTCCGGTAATTCCTCGTTTACCCAGCGCACAATGTCGCCCAGCCGGTCTTTCTCAATAGCCCCGCCAATGCCGTAGCCATCAAACGGCAGCGCGCCCATAAACTTTCCCGCCTCTCGCCTGAGGTCCTCGTACTGCGCGCCCTGGATTACACCGAACAAAGCCTGATATGGCCGATCCTGATGCTTCTTCCTTAACTTGTTAAGTTCAGTCAAGCAACGCTCCGCCCAAGCGTGCGTGCGAGCCAAAGACTCCACTTGATAGTCATATGAGTCAACCAATGCTGTCAGCTCGTCAAAGGCAAACATGATGTCCGCACCCAGGGCATGCTGGATCTGCATCGATAACTCCGCCGTAAAGCGATGCTCGCTGCCGTTGAGATGTGAATAGAACGTTACGCCATCGTCGTCAACAAACGCCTTGCGCTCGCCTTTTTTGGCCGGTGTCAGCACCTCGGCTTCGCCGCCTACCATATCAATAACCTTCTTGTAGCCGCTGCCCAGACTCAGCACCTGAAAACCACCGGAATCGGTGAACGTCGGCCCGTCCCAATGCATAAATTTCCCTAAGCCCCCGGCCGCCTCCACCAGCTGGTGCCCCGGCTGCAAATACAAATGATAGGCGTTGGCCAGCACCGCTTGCCCATGCACACCCCGCACCTGTTCCGACGTCAGCGCCTTAACCGTCGCCTTGGTACCCACCACCACAAACGCCGGCGTCCGGATCTCGCCGTGCGGCGTGCTTATTATGCCCGTCCGCGCCAAGGTACCATCCAGCTTGTGTTCAATCTTAAAGCCAAAACTGTTGCTCATCTGTAAAAGTATACCAGGGACGCCTAGCAAAATCTGTCCAACGAACCCCTGAACTCGCTAAACACCACAAGTAACGAGCAGGGCTACTGCCGGCTAGTGTTCACCACGTTCATAACGGTCAGCAGCGTCATCAACCCTACGTGTTCGCAAATGATCTGGCCTGCCCGCTTTTGGGGTATGGCGCAGATTTCGACAAAGTGAGCTTTGGGATCCGACACGTACTGTTGAGTCTCGTTGGACAAGCCGCTATTGGCACCCAATGGCAGCAGCAGTTGCACCTTGTTTTCCAAGAGATGTTCGATATGCCGCGGCAGCCGATTACGCTCCGGTCGAGTCAGGCCCTTAAGCTGTGTCGCTTTCGCCAAAACCCCTAGGCTGTCACGGGCTTTCGCGCCTCGCTCATAATCAAACACTCCATCACCAAGCTTTTTACTCATCAGCGGCTCGCGTAGAAGAGGATTTCCTTTGATTACACCAACGCCAGCTTTGGAGGCCGCTCCGACCACAGATTTGCGTGCTATACGTGGTCCTAAATCGCGGATCACTGATTTTGGCCCGATAACCAGCTCTGGCGCTGTAACGCTCGCCACGGTCGCCAAGTCACGCTTTTCCAATAATCGCAAAAGTCCACTGGCAGCTCCAACACTGTTGGCCGCGTCCAACAAAGCGCCGTCTAAATGCACTCTGTCAAACTGCGTTTCGCTAAGAGCGCCATGAATCTTCTCTTGTGCCGCTGCTATGGCCAGAGCCGCCAATTGCGCTGCCGGTGTAAAGTCGCCTCGCCTAATCTTATCGTAGCCTTTATGCCTATACGTTTTATGTGGGAAACTTGGCAAAGGAGTAAAAATGGTCAGCACGGGCATTTCCCGATTGACCGCCTTACTCTTCAAGACGTCGGAGAGGACACTTGATTGAGCAATTGATCCCCAGCTATGCGGTTTCGCCTTATTCTTACTAATTTGATCATGGGGGTTGGCGAGCATCCACTGAGTAATAGGTTCAGGCCGGCTGCGCGGCGCCCCTTGGGCCCAACGCAATAGAATTTCGGTGCCCTTACCATAGATCAAAGAATAATCTATTTTGGCGCCCGTATCGGTTTTGAAAGAATAAAGTCCCCGATGAAGGCCATTCATTTTGCGCCACAGATCGCGCGTTACCTGATTGTCCGCCGTCTTGAAAAAGTCTTCGGCAATGTCAATGTCCGGACCGAAAGCGCCAGTCACTTCGGGTGTTAATACCACGAATTTTTCACTGGTAAGCGCGGCTGAATTAGCAATGATGTTATCTGGAAATTCACTCATAGTCTGCCTCTCCCTTACGGTAATAACTGCCATTATACGTCCAATATTTTGAAGCGCAATTGTAATTATTGCATAATACCAAAACCGCAAGTGGTACGAGGTATACTGGAGATATGGACACAAGACCACTGGCGGAGCGGCTGCGGCCGGAACAGCTGAAGGACATTGTTGGGCAGGCGCACCTGGTCGGCAGCGGCAAGATTATTCATGAGATCATCGGGCATAAGCAGCCGACCAGTTTGATTTTGTGGGGGCCGCCAGGCAGCGGCAAGACGACGTTGGCCCGAATTATTGCCCGCGAGACCGGCGCCGAATTTATCGAGCTCAGCGCTGTAACTGCCGGCAAGGCTGACGTGGTCAAGGTGATTGAGCGGGCCGAGCAGAACCGGCGGCTGGGCATGCAGACCATCCTGTTCGTCGATGAGATCCACCGCTTTAATAAGGCCCAGCAGGACGCCTTTCTACCATACGTTGAAGACGGCACGATTACGTTGATTGGCGCCACCACCGAGAACCCTAGTTTCGAGGTCATCAACCCGCTTTTGAGTCGCTCCCGTGTGCTGGTGCTCGAACCCTTGAGCAAGGATGAGATCATCGGCATCATTAAAAAAGCCGCCAAGGCCGAAAAGCTCAGCGCCAAGCTGCTGCCAGCCAAAAGCATCGACCTACTGGCCGAGCTGTCGGGTGGTGATGCGCGAGTGGCCCTCGGCAACCTGGAACTGTCACTGCAGCTGGCCGACGGCCACCCGATCACGACCGCCATCGTCGAAACCGCCGCCCAAACCAAGGTGCCAGGCTATGACAAGAAGGGCGAATACCACTACAACGTCATCAGCGCGTTTATCAAATCGATGCGTGGCTCCGACCCAACGGCCGCGCTGTACTACATGGCCCGGATGCTGGAAGCTGGCGAAGATCCAAAGTTTATCGCGCGGCGGATGGTGATTTTCGCCTCCGAAGACATCGGCCTGGCGGCACCGGCGGCCTTGAATCTGGCGGTTTCAACCTTCCTGGCGGTGGAGCGCATCGGCCTGCCCGAAGCCCAATATAATCTGTTCCACTGCGCCACGGTGATGGCCAAAGCACCGAAATCACGCGAGGTCGCCAATGCCATGAGCCAGGCGTTGTCCGCCGCCCGCGAGTACCCCGAAGCCCCGGTGCCACTACACTTGCGCAACGCCCCGACCAAGCTCATGAAGGATCTGGGTTACGGCAAAGGCACCAAGTGGGAAGCCGGCTTCAAGCACCCGAAAGGCTTCCTACCGGAGGAGCTGCAAGACCTGAATTTTTTTGCCTAGCGCTCAACTGATAAAAATTGTATTGCCGGCCAGTGTATTCGTTGTATAAATAGTGCTATGCACGAATCAGCTGATGAAGCGCCTTGGACAATCGGTCACCCCGCCCTCCGGGAGCATGATCCAGTCCGCGTAAAACCTGGCTGGAAAAGAGGCTTCGAATACGATGCCGTTGCCATGGCCGAAGAGATTCTAGAGGAGGCCAGTCGTCCTCCCGCTTGGTGCCGGGCAGCCCATCTGGCCGGCAGGCTGGCTGCGAATGCGTTTATCACGCGAACTAATAATGGCGTGTTAGCCTATGGCCTCGGTCCGAATACGTTCTGTGCCTTTGTCCCGGATGAACAATGAGCGCCAACTATTCTTTGACGATTTGCGATCGTGACGCGACAGAAATGTCACGTTCGGGATGCGCGTAACGCCAGACCAGATACGGTAGCGCCACCGTCCAAACGCTGCACAGCAGAATGAAGACGTGCTGGGCCAGCGTACTTGAGCGCGATAGCATGATCAGCCAGAAGGTGAAGATGCCGAACCCGAACCAGACGCAGAGGGCGCCGTGCAGCAGCCAGCGTAGGTGCTTGGCCGATTGATAGTCGCGCATGGCCAGCCACCAGACGCACAGAATACTCAGCGTCAGACCGCCAATCGAACCGATACTGGCGATGCCGTGCACGATGAAATAAGGATCGTGCAAGGGCGAGCGACACTGGCCGACCACCGCCGAAATACAGTCCAGTGGCAGCAAGGCGTCGACGGCCGTCAGGAGTCCAAAAATACCGAAGCCGAGCATGGCGTACGTCAGCAGTCGCGACTCGGCATTTCGCAGGCGTTGCAGCAGCCAGATAGTAACCACGCAGATCAATATCCCGCTGGCGATATCGAACGCGATAAACACCCAGTTATATGGCTGGTGCACCGCCTCCAGGTCGCTGGCCAGCCCCCGGTTGGCTACGGGATTCAGCCAATAGCCAAGTGGCCACGACGCATACAGCAACCCCGCTATCACCGTCAGCGGCGTGAAACTGAGCCAGGGCCGGCGTGCGATTTTATCTTTCACAATTATTACTATTATACCGCTTCAGCCTACCGAGCAGTGAACATTCTCACCGGCACGGCTTACGCACGTCAATACTGGCGCGAAGCCCTGTTTATTGCTATAATCACCCCTTGTAGCGAAGAGCTAATGGGGATTGGCCAAGCGGTAAGGCACTGGGTTCTGGTCCCAGGAT
>CAZHJG010000016.1:20910-22062 GCA_964533425.1 uncultured Candidatus Saccharibacteria bacterium
GCATCGGGGGTTCGAATCCCTCATCCCCAGCCAAGCATAAGCTTTTTATTTATCTATCCATAGTAAATTTAGCTTGCGAGCCGATTGTAGGCATAATCAATAAGCCCTTTGAAAACTGTCATGCTTAAGACAATCAAAATAAGGCCGATAAAACCACTTATCTCCACGGACTGACCAAACACAAAATCTATAACTTCTAGGAAGATAAACTTCGATAGTAGCAATATCAACCAGACGGTCACGTATAGCCCGACCTTAGCAAGCTTACCCGTTCTTTGCTTGAACCATCTTGCCACGTGCTTCTCGATTCCCAGCGTCAGATACGTTAATACTTGCAATACTATCGCAGCGGCAAAAGTAACAGAATACGAACGAGTATAAAGTATCTTTGTATAGTCATCGAAGAACCCAAGCACTACAGAATAAACTAAGGTACCAATAACCATTTCCGTGAAGAGCTGTTGGCGCTTATTACCACTATGAGTTTTGTTAACCATGACTAAATTATACGCTCGGTATAAGAAATAGGGTTCTAACCTCGTAACAGATACTCAACCAGTCATTTCGAACTAATCGGTTCTGACTTTAGACTTTTTTGGAGTCTTTTTATTTGGTTTCTTTAAATATTTCTCGAGCAATTTGATATCCATCAAACGCACGTGCCGCACCAGCATAGGCTTCTAAATGTATAAAAAGTTCTACAATTTCGGCTTTTGTAACCCCTACGTTCAGGGCAATACGTAATTGTCCACGTAATGGATCGTGGGTTCCTTGAACTGCCGCAATGGTTACCGATATCAATGCTCTGGTACGATCATCTAATCCAGGGTGAGATCATGAGTCGCCAAAGGTATGTTGAGTGGCGAAGTCCAAAAATTCACGCGCATTGGCCGGCTCCCCCTCAGACAGTGGCAAGTTTAGCGGCTTGCCCAACATCTTTTCTGCACTATCGTATGCCACTTTAAACGACGCTTTATCCTGCATAGCTTATCTCCATGTTATATACCATTAGGTATTATATGCTCCTAGGCATGACATATCGTACCTAGCCATGTGGTTCTAATATCGTCTACGATCCCCAGCCAAGCATTACACCGAAGGTGTCCTGAGTGGTCACTTTTCATAACGTAATCCTGGTTCAAGTTCAGTGAC
>CAZHJG010000017.1:0-21297 GCA_964533425.1 uncultured Candidatus Saccharibacteria bacterium
AAAATCCGCTGGTCTTAACAACCTTGTGGGTTCAAGTCCCACCTCGCCCACCAGGCTTTGCCTGGGGCAAAGCAATTAACAATGAGCAGTGAGCAATGAAGGACAAAAGCCTGTATGCTTTTAAGCTTTTTATATTATTTCAGCGTTAGCTGGCCATCATTGAAAATTGAAAACTGTTAATTGACAATTGCTTTTGCTTGCAAAAGCGAGGGGCATTAGCTCAGTTGGCTAGAGCGCGGCATTCGCATTGCCGAGGTCGGCGGTTCGACTCCGCCATGCTCCACCATCATGCTGCATGTGCACAAGACGCTAGAGCTTGCACTTGGGTAGATCGTCAGCTACCATTCTCCTTATAACTAGGTAAGCAGGGGAGTTATATGGAACTGGAAAGAGCGCAACAGTTTGCAGCCGAAAGTCGTGAGCTCGGGCAGCGCATATACGACCGTCAACCAACAAGCGAAGCCCCGGAAGGGCTTGGCTTAGGCCAGCGATTTACGGCTTTAGGTGAAAGGCTAAGAGAGCTGGACACCCAGTAAGAGCACGGTGACCATGGTGTGGACCGGAAACTGCGAGTTACATTACCAAGTAGCGATTCCACCGATGGCATCTTTCTCGAAATCCATGCCTTTTACAGAAACGATTTGAATTCGCCTATCCACGCCGAAAAACTTGATTCGATATGGGCGCATTGGCACACGCCAAGTTTACATGGCGTATATGGTCCTGGCATATGGCTTGGCGATGAAGAAGCCAAGGCATCAGATTTGTTCCACCTTTCAGATGAGGAGAATAATAGAAACATTACGCTTCTCGAAGAAACGTTAACGGCTGCCGAACAAGCAGCAGTCTTAACTGTCTGATATTCGACACTGGCCCCCGATAACCCTCTCCCCGCGTCATTCTGGGCTGGCAAGCTTGAAAGAAGTTCATTGGTTTTCACCAGATTTCACTAACAACACTTCGCTCATGTATAATGAGCTTATTCTTTACCAGTAAAGTTGCCGTACAGGAAGCAACGTGATGGACCAAAACACAAACAACACACCAGAGAACCCGCTCCAACCCGATAAGCTGCCTGATAACACGCCGCCGCCCTCTATTGCCAATCCGGAACCCAACCAGCCAAATGTTATTACTCCCGGCTCAGCTTCTGATCCAGGCGCTGGTAGCTACACGCCGCCGAGCGCATTCAGGCCCGTAATCGGTGATTTTGAGACGCCCGCACCAGGTGCCGCGCCGGTGGTGCCGGGCGGTGCTCAGATGGCAGGGCCGCCCGATCCCTCAACGTTTTTCCAGCCAGCCAGCCCGCAAAGCCCGGCCGTCGGCCCTCCCAATGCAGTAGCCCCAGCGCTGCCTGAGCCGCAGCCAACCGGCTTGGGTGGGCCTGCTGCGGCAGCGCCAAACGCACCGGTCAAACGATCGTGGAAATTGCCGCTGATCGGTCTTGCCGTACTGCTGGTAGTAATTATTGGCTCTCTTGGCTACTATTTCGGTTATTACATGAATTCGTCAGTCATACTGTTGCAGTCATTGTCTAACACCGGCAAGGGCTACAGCACGCTTGCCGATTACGTCAGCCAACAATCCCAGCTGGGCTATAAGGGAGCTGTGGGCAGTGGATCGTACAAATTCAACATTGGCGGCACGTCAAGCGATGGCAAGCTGGGCTTCAAGAGCGACGGCACTAACTCCGACACCACGTTCGACATCGGCGTTGGCATCACGCGCGTGAACGCCGAAGTCCGCACCATCAAATCGGCCGGCAATACGCCGGATATCTATCTGAAAGCCAGCGGTATCAAAGGCCTGGGCAGTTTCACCGGCTCGCCCCAGATCGACAACGCCGTGAATCAGCTGGACGGTAAATGGATTGTCGTTGATCACACGCTCATCGACAACCTCGAATCACAGGCCGCTAGCCTGCAGTCAGACCTCGGGCAAAGCCAAAAAGCGGCCGCCAGCCTGCCATCCAAAGCTGAAATTCTCGACGAGGCCAAGTCCTTCGGCCAGGTCAACCAACAGTATGTTTTCACAACCGACAAGAGCAAATCAATCACCACCGTGCTCAAAAAATACGGCGTAGAAACCATTGATGGCCACAAAGTGTACCACTACAAAATGGGCTTCAATAAAGCGAATGTTAAGGCGTATATCACCGCCCAGCGCGATGCGCTCAAGGCGAATTCGCTCGGCGCCTGGCTGCAAAAAAACAATGACATGGACGGGGTCAACGCCACCTACAGCAGCCTTGAAAAATCAGCCAACAGCATTAAAAGTACCGATACGTTTGATCTCTGGTCTGATGTCAGCCACCGCATTGTCTATAAGGTCCGGGTGAGTGATCGGGTCAACCCCGCCGTCAACTATGTCGACATCGGCCTGGACTACAAGGGCGGCAGCCAATATCCGTTCTTCGTGAGCGGCCAATCCGACGGCAAGGCTACGGGCAAAGGCACCTACGCAATCTTGGCTACGCTTGATGAAGCCAAAAACAGTTTGAACGTCGAGGTTAAGGCGAAGTCCAGCGGCCAAACCAGCGGTACATTTTCACTCAACTTTACTTTCCAGCCCAGCAACGCGCCCGTTAAAGTCACCGCGCCGACCGGTGCCGAATCGCTCAGCCAGGTGCTTGACCAGCTGGGCCTAACCAACGCTATCAACGAGTTATTGTCTCCGGGCGCCACCAGCGCCACGCCGGTGGTTCCCACTACCCCCAGCAATACAATCCTGCAATAATGGCCGTATAATAGGGTGAGCTCATAAGAATCACGGAGTCTGTAAGCGTATGGGTCTTAAAAAAGTTGGTAAGAACATTCTCTGCAAACTGCTGGAATCCCAGGTGCGCCGGCTGCGTCGGAAGCACTCCTTCCAGGTTATTGCCGTGGCCGGGAGCGTCGGTAAGACCTCAACCAAGCTGGCGATCGCCAAAACGCTGAGCACCAGACAGCAAGTCATTTATCAAGATGGTAACTACAATGACCGGCTGACTGTGCCGCTCGTGCTGTTCGGCCACACCGAACCGGGCATTTTTAACATCGCGGCCTGGTGTAAGATTTTGCTGGCCAACCGGCGCGCCATCAACAAGGAGTATCCCTTCGATGTGGCCGTACTGGAGCTGGGCACCGATGCCCCGGGCCAACTCAGGCAGTTTGCCTATCTAGAACCAGAGCTAACGGTGATCACGGCGGTGGCTGCCGAGCACATGGAGTTTTTCGGCTCACTCGATAAGGTGGCAGCAGAGGAGCTTTCGACGCTAGCTTTTTCGAAGCGCCAGCTGCTCAACCTCGATGACATTGACGGCCGCTACCTACCAAGCGGCGACTTTTTAGGCTATGGTCAGCATGCCAAGGCTGACTATCGCCTGACAACCCAGTCATCTCGCGGCCTTGATGGCCAAGAGCTAACCCTATCGCTGCCTGGGGGCGAGCAACTGCAAGTTCAAACCCATGTACTTGGCTCCCAGGGGGATAAGATTATTCTGGCCGCCGCCGCGGTGGCGCACTTGAATGGTTGGGACGCCAAAGCCATTCAAGAAGGGTTGGCGCAGATTACCCCAACGCCGGGCCGAATGCAGCTGCTGACTGGCGCCAACGGCAGTCATATCATCGACGACACCTACAATGCCAGCCCCGTGGCCGTCGAAGCAGCCCTGAAAGTTTTAGAAAGTATCAGCGCCCCGCGGCGGATTGCCATCTTAGGCACCATGAACGAACTTGGCTCGGCCAGCGCCGAGGAGCACGAACGCATAGGCCGGCTCTGCGATCCTGGTCAGCTTTCGCTGGTTATCACCATCGGCGAAGTCGCCCAAAAGTACCTCGCTCCGGCCGCCAAAGCTCGCGGCTGCCAAGTGATGAGCTTCCTTAGTCCTTATGAAGCCGGGGAGTACGTCAGGCAGCACCTCCAACCTGGCGCAGTAGTGCTGGCCAAGGGCTCCCAAAATGGTGTTTTTGCCGAAGAGGCAGTTAAGCTCTTATTGCAGCATCCTCAGGATGCTAACCGGCTGGTGCGGCAATCGCCATACTGGCAAACTGTCAAAAGTCGGCAATTTCCTAGCGTTGCTGGGCAGTATTGACCAAGCAGTCACACACCTTCGGCATATCGTAGCCGGCCACGGCGGCAGCTTTGGGTAACAAACTTTGGGGTGTCAGACCGGGGATGGTATTAATATCGATCAAAAAGAGTGTGCCATCCACGCCGATCATAAAGTCACTACGTGAGAGGTCGCGACAGCCCATGGCACGATGCACGCTCAGCGCCAGCTTCTGAGCCGCCTTTTGCACGTCAGCCGGAACGCTGACTGGTGGGCAAAGTTCACGAGTCGCTCCATTGTACTTGTTCTCGTAATTAAACTCCTGGCCGTTCGGCGGTACGATTTCGATCACCGGCAGCACCTCATCCAAAAGGATTGAAACCGTAATTTCTTGGCCGCTGATCAACTTTTGGAGCAACAATTTATCGTGGCGCGAAAAAGCCTGTTCGATTAATGGAGCATTTGCCACTGCCGGATCCCGCACCACAAAAGTATCGATACTCGAACCGCCATCGTTTGGTTTCAGTACGTAGGGCGCCTGAGCCAGCGGTGACTCCTTAAATTCGTCATAGTTAACAAGTTGAGCATCAGGAATTTGCACGCCTTGACTGGCTAGTAGTTCAGGGTAACGGTCTTTGAAGTAACACTTTTCAGAAGCTTCGGCATCAGAGCCCACGTAGCGCAAACTGTGATCTTCCAGAAAGCGCTGAACGGTACCATCTTCGCCGCCCTTACCGTGCAAGGCCGGGAAAATCACATCGGCCAACTGCAGTGAAGTTAATTGTTCATCGAGGCCTTCGGCCGGGTCAAGTATGCTGACAACATGATCAGCCTCTTTTAGGGCGTCGCTCACTGCCTCACCAGAGCGCAGCGAAACCTTTCGCTCATCAGATACGCCTCCAGCCAGAACAATGACGCTTGCCATGCGCCACATTATACGTCACGGCCATAAAAAAATGCGTCATAATGCATACTTTACATGTTAAGTTACACATGTAACCTCTGAACAGACGAGCCTTAGATTCGCGCCTGCCCTCTGTTATAATTTAGGTAAGCAACGACAGGAATTACACATGCAGCGGTACAATCCAAAAGACATTGAGCAGAAATGGCAAAAAATCTGGGAAACAGATAAGATTTATCATGCCATTGAGGATCCATCCAAGCCCAAGAAGTACGTGCTAGAGTATTTTCCATATCCCAGTGGTGCCGCCATGCACGTCGGCCATGTCCGTAACTACACTATTGGTGACGCCATCGCTCGTTTTAACCGAATGAATGGTTTCAATGTTTTGCACCCGATGGGCTGGGACGCTTTTGGCTTACCGGCCGAAAATTACGCCATCAAGAACAAAATTAGCCCCCGCAAAGCCATCGACGAAAACACCGCCCGCTTCAAACGGCAACTAATGCAGATGGGCTTCAGCTATGACTGGTCGCGGGAAATCGACAGCACCGATCCAAAGTACTACAAGTGGACGCAGTGGTTCTTCCTGCTGCTATTCGAAAAGGGGCTAGCCTACCAGCAGGAAAGTCTACAGTGGTGGTGTCCGTTTGATAAAACGGTTTTAGCCAATGAACAGGTAGAAAATGGTCGTTGCTGGCGCTGTGGTCACGAAGTCGAGAAGAAAGCCCTCAAGCAGTGGTTCTTCAAAATTACCGACTACGCTGATCGCTTGTTGGATGATCTGGATGAGCTTAACTGGTCCGAGTCTATTAAGACCATGCAGCGCAACTGGATAGGCCGCAGCGAAGGTGTTGAAGTTACCTTTAAGATTGACGGTCATGGCGAGGCTATACAGGTCTTTACGACCGCTCACGATACTATTTACGGTGTTACCTTCATGGTATTGGCGCCTGAGCACGAATTAATAGGCAAAATCGTTCCGGCTACGCATAAAGAACAAGTCGAGCACTACCAGGCGAAAACTCGCACCAAATCTGACATCGAACGACAAGAGACGAATCGGGAAAAAACGGGTGTTTTCACCGGAGCCTACGCTATCAATCCCGTTAATGATCAAAAAGTACCCATCTGGATCGCCGATTATGTCTTAGCCGGTTATGGCACCGGTGCGGTTATGGCGGTGCCCGGTGAGGACGCCAGAGACTACGAATTCGCGCAACAATATAAATTGCCGATTGTCTATACCACCGAGCAGCAGGAGTTCGTAAACTACCAGACCGAACTCAAGGCAAATCGTAAAAAGTACGTGCTAGCTAATTCCGCAGAGTTTGACGGCCTTACCTTTGAAGAAGGTCGTCCAAAGATGCTCGAAAAAATAGTGCAGCTCAAGGCTGGGCAGACGACTATCAATTACAAGATACGTGACTGGCTGATCAGCCGGCAACGTTATTGGGGAACGCCGATTCCGATTATCCATTGTCCAAAAGATGGTGCGGTAGCTGTGCCTGAGGATCAGCTGCCGGTGGTGCTGCCGGAAGTTAGCGATTATGAGCCGAGTGGCGACGGCCGCAGTCCGTTGGCCAAAGTGCCGGAGTTTGTTAATACGACCTGCCCAAAATGCGGCGGGCCGGCCGAGCGGGAAACCGACACCATGGACGGCTTCGCCTGCTCGAGCTGGTATTTTCTGCGTTTCGCTGATCCGCACAATGACCAAAAAGCCTTCGATAAGCAGAAAGCCGACTTCTGGCTGCCGGTTGACGACTACATCGGTGGCGCCGAGCATGCCGTCATGCATCTGTTGTACGCCCGCTTTTGGACGAAGGTCATGTACGATGACAAGCTGATTGAGTTCGAAGAACCATTCGTTACCTTGCGCAACCAAGGTATGATCCTGGCTCCCGACGGTGCCAAAATGAGCAAGAGCAAGGGCAACACCATCGAGCCGGACGGCTTGATTGAGCAGGGCTACGGTGCCGACAGTATCCGCATCATGGAATTGTTCATCGGCCCCTGGAATCAATCGGCCAGCTGGAGCGTCGAAGGCATGGGCGGGGCTTTCCGATTTTTGCAGCGCGTTTGGACGTTGACACAGAATTTCATGGCTGTCGAAGGTGGACAGGACGAATCCGAAGCGTTGCTGAGAGTTATGCACAAAACAATCAAGAAGGTGACCGGAGATCTGGAAAGTTTGAGTTTCAATACCGCCATAGCCGCGCTGATGGAGTGCGTCAACGAGCTGTACAAGATCGAGCAAGGCTCGGCCTTTGATGCCAAAGAGTGGCGCTGGGCGCTCGAAACGTTACTGCAGCTATTGGCGCCGTTCGCCCCGCACATTACCGAAGAGTTGTGGGCGCAGCTCGGAAACCAGGACTCAATCCATGTAAGCCACTGGCCGAACTATGACGAAAAATATTTGACCCAGGACTCCATAACCATTGCCGTTCAAGTTAATGGCAAACTTCGTGGTGAAGTTGCAGTATCCGTCGATGCTGATGAGCCGGCCGTGGTCGCAGCTGCCGCGGCCCACGAGCGTGTTAAAACTTACCTGAGTGACGGAAAAATCCGCAAAACCATCTACGTGCCTGGCAAACTGGTGAACTTCGTGGTGTAGTCCGATTCCGACCTTGAGTCTACAGATGTAATTCGCTATAATCATAGCTAATACTGTGTTAAACGTAAGGAAACACCGAAGAGATGGGTAAACCAAAAAAGCGAACCAGTCCGCGCAAAACCGGCACTCGGCGCAGTCACCTGGTATTGAAGTTGGCTCGCAAAGTCAACGCTAAATCTCCTGTAAAAGTCCGCACCACCAAGCGCGAATCGGCCAAAGTCGCCTAGCACTGGCTTCAAACGAAGAGGAAATTAACAAATATGGCATCAAATCGTCACCTTGGTCGCATCATCGCCCTGCAAACCTTATATGAGCAGGAGCTCAGGTATGATGCCGACGATCAGGCCTTCAATCTGGACGAAGTCCTGGAGCGCAACATTGCCCGCTACAAGGACATGGTTGATGATGTGGCGTTCATTAAGCAGCTCGTCAGTGGTGTCGCCGCGCAGGAAACCGAGCTGGATGCTCGGCTGCAACCAGTGGCTCCAGAGTGGCCGATCGATCAGATCGCCCGCATGGACCGGATCGTGCTTCGTATCGGTTTGTACGAGTTGGAAAATGAAGCCGATGTACCGCCAAAAGTAGTGATCAATGAAGCCGTGGAGCTGGCCAAAGCCTTTGGCGGCGATAACTCATCCAAGTTCGTAAACGGCGTGCTCGGCACCTTGCTGCGAGAACGTGAGGCCGATACTAAACCTGTTAAGAAAGTTGCTAAGAAGCCCGCCGCCAAGAAGGGTCCGGCCAAAAAAACATCAGTTAAGTCAAAGAAAGCAGCTTGATATATATGGCCATGCGACGTCCTAAGCCTATCCAGGGCATCAAGAAGTTTGTAACCCGCAAGCCGGTTATTGATGAAGTCGTGCGCGAAACAACTTCGGGCGGCGTGGTTTTCCGGCGCAACCAAAAGAGCAATGCGCTAGAAATCCTCCTCATTCAGGACGCCAAAAATCGTTGGACTATTCCAAAAGGGCATGTTGAGCCTGGTGAGGACCCGGGCGCCACCGCCGAGCGGGAGATCCGCGAAGAAACCGGCCTGCAGGACATGGAAGCCTTATTTTGGTTGGGCAAAGTGAATTTCCGCTATCGTCGCAGCCACACCTTGGTACTTATGACTATGCACATCTGGTTAGTCGAAGCCCAAGGCGATACCGACAAGCTTGAACCCGAGGACTGGCTCAACGACATCAAGTGGCTGGCTGCCCCCGAAGCCGTCGATAAGATTGCATATGACGACATTGGTAAACTGATATTGGTGGCCATGAAGAAAATTCGTGAAGGAAAAATCTGAACCCAGCACACATACTCCGCAATAATTATGGACACTGCCACCTACCAGACATTCGCCCAAGAGAAACTCCATGTCACATTTAATGACGTGAACTTGTTGGTAACGGCGTTTACGCATCGTTCATACTTGAACGAGCATAAAAAAACGGTGTACGAACATAATGAGCGGCTGGAATTCCTGGGCGATGCCGTGCTGGAACTGGTGGTCACCGAGCATCTGTACGGAAATTATGACGAGCCGGAGGGCATTCTGACTAACTGGCGTAGTAGCTTGGTACGCACCGAAAGCATTGGCGCCGCCGCCCAAAAGTACGGTTTTGAACCGTTGCTGCGTTTAAGTCGAGGGGAGAAACGCGGCACCGATCGGGCCCGCGCTCAGATTCTGGCTAATAGCTTCGAAGCCGTGACTGGCGCGCTGTATTTGGACCAAGGTTACGAAGCTGCCAAGAACTTTATTACCGAAAGCATTCTTAGCACCTTTAAAGAAATTCTGGAGAGCGGCTCTTGGATGGACCCCAAATCGCACCTGCAGGAATTAGCGCAGAGCCAGGAAGCGGCTACGCCAGTCTACAAAGTCATGAGCGAGGAAGGCCCCGACCACGACAAGACCTTCACCGTTGGCGTCTTTGTCAACAGCAAACTCCGCGGCCAGGGCGTCGGCCCCAGCAAACAAGCCGCCCAGCAAAAAGCCGCCGAATCCGCCTTGGCGTATTATCAGAAGTAGTCGAAACTGACGCGCCGTAGACAGAGTTGCCTCATTGTGGTATTATAATTGTAATGAGTATCGTCGCGGAGCGGATCGGATCGGTTGTACGGGCGTTAGAAGATGACGAGAAACGTGCATCGTTAGAGCAAGCCATGCGCGACTACGTCTCTGCGTGCGATGGAGAGCCGTACCTTCCTTATGACGTGACACCGCTTTCGGCTGGTCTTGGTGATTCCCCGCTGATCAGTTGGCCGGAGCCAGCCGCCGTCCGCCGGGTGGCTATCACGAGAAAAGAAAACTTTGCCGACCTCGGCAATAGTCTTGGTTGGAATGGAACTCGGATCGGTCAGTTCAATCGATTGCTACGCGCTTTCAACCCCGCTAGCCCGCGCAATGGTTTGCTATACCGTGCCCAAGAAGGGCAAGCGGGGATTGCTCCCCTTGATGCTTTTCGCCACGTCGAAGATGGCATCGTCCGGGGGCTGAAAGTGGACGTGCTGCCAATCTTGGCACTTGGTTTGCAAGAAGGAAAATTCCAAGCCAGAGGGATAAATGATACCACTGTGCGCAGCCTCGGCGATTATTGTTTAGCGTTGTTCGCTGAGCGTGAGCATGCAGCCTAGCGCCAGAGGCTCTGTTGACAACAGGGGCGATAATCTGTAAAATGGGCTGATTGTCTTTATTAATTAGCTTTAATCGTAGAGACGAAGGAGATTACATGTTAGTTATTCGCATGCAGCGTACCGGCCGCAAAGGCCACGCCATGTTCCGCGTTGTCGTTCAGGACAGTCGTCGGACCCCAACCAGCGGCAAGCTTGTCGCAGCCTTGGGAAGTTACGATCCACACACCAAAACCGTTATCCTCAACAAAGAAAAAGCCCAGTTTTACTTGGACCACGGCGCCCAGCCGTCGGACCGTGTAGTGCGTCTGCTCAAGGCTGAGGGCCTTAAGCTTCCAGGCTGGGTCAAGCTAGCAGCCGGCAAAGAAGGCCAAGTCCGTAACCCCGACAAACGTCGCAGCACTCGACCCGAAGAACCGGCAGAAGCAGCATCAGCTGAAGCAACTGAAGTGAGTGAGGCGCCTGAAGTCGAAGCAGAGGCACCAGAAACTGCGACAGAAGAGCCAGCCGCTGCTGAAGAGGTTCAGGTAGACGAAGCTGAGAGTAAAGCAGAGCCAGCCGCTGATGCTGAGAGCGCTGAAAAGCTGGCTACTGAAGAGCCAACCGAAGCAGCAGAACCGGAAAAGCCGTCTGCTGATGCCGAAGCAAAAGAAGCGTAAAGCAGTACAGCTGCGCCTAGCTGGCGGGCAACTTAGGCGAGAATTTTTACATTCGCGGGTCTAACCTTTGCTATAATGTAACTCACGCTAGGACGTTCACACTTTGGTCTGATTTCAGATATTTACCAACGTACCGGAGGTGGGACAATACTAATGTAACCGAGGAGCCAGTTGGCCGTGAGCAACATTGATCAGCAATTCATAGAGTATGTCGTTAAATCGTTAGTAGGGAAGCCTGACGCCGTTAAAGTCGAGCGCCGGATTGATGAAAAGGGAGTTTTATTAGAGCTAACCGTCGACCCGGAAGATCTCGGCCGGGTAATCGGCAAGCGTGGCGCGACTGCCCAATCTTTGCGAACGCTGCTGCGCGCCCTCGGCACCAAGAATGACGCCCGTTATAATTTGAAAATTGTCGACAATGGCACCGGCGGTTCAAGCTACGCCAGCGACAACAGCACCGCAGCGCCCAAAGCCACCAGCGACGACAACGATGCGCCCGCCAAAGCCAAACCGACCTCGAAAAAGGCTGCTCAGAGCGACGAACCAGCAGTCCAACCAATCGAGTCAATTAAGGAAGAGCCGGCAGCCGAAACCGAAGAACCTGCCAGCGATCGTCTGGCTCAAACCCGCCAGGAACTGGCCGACCTCGACGACCTCGACGTTTAACACCGAAGATTACGTTACGGCTATATGACCATTCAGATTATTACCTTGTTCCCGGAAATGTTCGAAGGCGTGCTGAGTAACAGCATGCTTTGGAAAGCGCAGGACCGTGGCATAGCCACTTATGAATTTATAAATCTGCGGGAGTACGGGCTGGGGCCGCGAAAGCAGGTGGATGATACGCCATATGGTGGTGGCGACGGCATGTTGCTGATGATTGAGCCATTGGTGAAAGCCATCGAGAACGCTAAAAAAAATAGCCCAAAGGCGAAAGTCATTTTGCCAACGCCGAATGGTAATACATATAAGCAGTCTGATGCCAAGCGCCTGGCGCGAACAGGGCAGGATGTAATAATTGTTTGTCCGCGATACGAAGGTTATGACGAGCGCGTCACAAAGTGGGTGGACGAAAGTTTTCGCATCGGCAACTATGTGCTGACCGGTGGCGAATTGCCAGCTATGATCATCATCGATTCGGTAGTTAGATTGCTGCCAGGAGTTCTCGGCGGGGAAACGTCGGCCGAAATCGAGTCATTTCAGGATGACGATCAAACAATTGAGTTTCCGCAATACACTCGGCCTGAAGATTTCCGTGGCCTGAAAGTTCCTGACGTCTTACTGAGCGGCCATCACGGTCAGATCGAAGCTTGGCGGAAATCTCACAGCCGGCGCTCCGGAAAGTAGGGTAGAATGGGTGAACAACAGGAGGTGTATTAAGTGCGTTTGCCGTCCATCAATAACCCCATAGTAATCCGCCGCGTCGTCAGTCCCGGCATGGCGCCCAAGCTCCGTCCCGGCCAGCTCGTCTGGGCCACCACCCTGTTTCGCAAGTTGCGCCCAGGCCAAGTCGTCATCGTTCAGCAGCACGACAGAGAACTAATTAAGCGCATTGAACGTATTGAAAAAGTCAGCGACACCGAAGAACGCCTATTTGTTATAGGCGATAATCTAGGCAGCAGTCTCGACAGCCGTCAATTCGGCTGGCTCGACAGTCGTAACGTCGTGGCCCGCGTCTTCAAACCAAAACTGGCCAAATAATATTCTCTGAACAGAAAGATTCAGTGACTAAATTTCGGCGTGTTGCTGCTCGAAACCTTCACCAGCCGCGAAGTCACGAGTAGTTTCGCTGAGTGAAGATTCTTTGAGCGCCAAGGCCGTGAGGAAGGCTAGAAAAGCCAGCGGAATGGCGACTTTGAAGACGTCAGCAAAAGATTGCGAAAAGGCGTTCAGAACCGCCTGCACAATCTGTGGTGGAGCGTTATGCAGCTGTGATGCCGTAGTGCGCAGGCTCTTGGAGGCTTGGCTGGCGACATTGGCCGGTAAGCTGGCTTGCAGGTGAACGGTTAACCTGTTAAGTATGACGGCACCGAAGGCGGCGGCCCCCAACGAGCTGCCAATGCTGCGGAAGAAAACAACCGATGAAGTTGCCGTCCCCAGGTCCTTGCGCGGCACCGCGTTCTGTACCGCCAAGGTGAGAACCGGCATGACTTGACCGATGCCGATGCCTAGAATAAACATCCACACACCGAGGGTTACCCGACTGGTGGTGGCCGTGACATGGCTAAAGAGCCAGAAGGCAAAGGTGATCCAGGCCGTTCCCATAATGGGGAAGATACGGTAGCGGCCGCGTTTGGAGATCAGCCGGCCTGAAGTTAAAGAGGCTGCCATAATACCAACGATTAACGGCAGTAACATCAGCCCTGACTTGGTCGCTGAATCACCCCTGATCAGCTGCTGATACTGCGGCAAGAAAATGATGGCCCCGAACATTACCATACCGATCAGGAAACTCAGTAAAGTAGAAACGGCGAAAATAGAATTCTTGAATAATGACAAGGGCAAAATTGGCTCTTTGGCGTACTTCTCTCGCCAGATGAACAGCAACGTGCTGACAACGCTGGCCGCGAAGAGGCCAATAATCTGCGCCGAACCCCACGGATAGTCCACGCCACCCCAAACGGTAGCCAGCAGTAAAGCGACGACCGAAACAGCCAATAAACCGGCGCCAGCATAGTCGACTTTATGTTCCGTCCGGCGCACCGGCAGGTGTAGTCGGGTGGCGATGGCGGTCAAAGCCACTACGCCGACTGGCAGGTTTATGTAGAACACCCACCGCCAACTCAAGTGGTCGGTGAAGAGACCGCCGAGCAGCGGACCGAGCACACTAGCAACAGCGAAGACGCCACCGAAATAACCCTGATATCGTCCCCGTTGCCGAGGTGGAATAACATCGCCAATAATGGCGAAAACCAAAGTCATCAGACCGCCGGCACCAATGCCTTGCAAGCCACGGAAAACAATCAGCTGATTCATGTTCTGGCTCAGCCCGCACAGCGCCGAACCGATCAAAAAGATGATAATTGCACTTTGGAAAATACGCTTGCGGCCAAACATGTCACTGATTTTGCCGTACAGCGGCGTGGCGACGGCGCTGGTCAACAGATACGCTGTGGCCACCCACGAGTATTTGCTCAGGCCGTGCAAGTCGCTGGCGATGCGCGGCAACGCGGTCGAGACGATAGTCTGGTCAAGCGCCGCCAGCAGCATGGCCAGCATCAGAGCCGTCATGACGACCATAATTTCGGCGTGGCTGCGTTCGGTAGGGGCTTGGGGTTGATTTTGCGTGACGTTTGGTGTGTTTTCTTCGGGCACTACGGGCTAATCTCCTAATTCTCCGGGCTCTGCAAGAGCGGAAATTTTATTTTGTTACTGGTTAGATTCTTTATCGTTGATGTCAGTAAGGCTTGCGCATCGTGGTTGTTGGACTGATCGTTGGCGGCTGGTGATGTCGACTGCAAGCTGGTGCTAGACGGCGCGGCCAGCTGTGGTGAGCTAGTCTGTGGCGACGTCGTAGCCGCCGAACTGGTGGTACTGGGTGTAGCTGAAACCGCTGGCTGTGTCGGGGGTGACGAAAATGATAGTGCCGGTACCGTTGCCGACTGATTTTTAATAACCGCCTGAGCCGCTTTCGGAGTGTTCTGGCTGGTAGCCCCGACGCTCTGCTTGCCTGGGTCACGCATCGGCTCCGACATCACGTAGCCGAAACAAAAGAGCAGAGCTGCCAGCAACGGCACTCCTACAATTACCCTTTGCAAGGTATAAACTGGTCTACTGTTATTTTGGCGCAACAAATACTCCTGGTTGAAGCTAAACTTAAACTTACGACTAATTATAGCATGTGAAAATAGCAGCTGAGTAAGGATTTTTACAAAGAGTCTTAGATATTTCGTAGGATATTTCCTAGCAGGCTGACGCACTTCAGTCCAAGAAAATAAGCGCTAGAGCCATAAACACCAAGCCGAAGTCCCGGAAGGTGACCACCAGTGAGTTCCAGTTGAACAGTATGATACTGGCCAGAAGCAAAGCTGACAGGGCGGCCGTGACTTTCAAGTAACGGCCGACGATTAAGCCGACAACCAGTACGAGCTGGAGCACCGCCAAGATATCCAGCACGGCTTTGGCGGACACTAGCTTGGTCAGAAAACCGGGTACGAAACCTAGCCAGGCCTCGGGTGTTCTGAGAGCCGAAACCGCGGCGTACAAGAAAACACCGGCCAAGCCGATTCGTAACAGCACTTTCGCTAGATTAGGATTATAAAAACCGACAACGTCAGTGAATTTGTTGGCGGTGGATTTTGGCGGTGATTTTTTCGGCATGCACCCAGTATACCGCTTATGCTCAGGGAAAGCGCATCGGATATAATAAATCAGTACATGGAAGAGCTAAACGGACTTGCAATCATCGACGTTGCCGACCGGTCAACTTGGCGCACATGGTTGGCGAAGCATCACGGCCAGACCGAAGGTGTATGGGTGAAGCTGGCCAAGAAAAATAAGGGTGTCAGCTCGGTTTCCTATAGTGAGGCGCTGGAAGAAGCCATGTGTTACGGCTGGATTGACGGCCAAATACAGAAGTATAGCGAGCAATTTTATCTCCAGCGCTTCACGCCGCGCCGCCCGAAAAGTGTCTGGAGCAAAGTAAATACCGAAAAAGCCGAAGCCCTGATTGCCGCTGGCAGAATGCAACCTGCCGGCCTGGCAGTGGTGCAGTCGGCCAAAGACGATGGCCGTTGGGAGGCCGCCTACCTATCGTCGTCAAATATGGTGATACCCGACGATTTCGCGGCGGCCTTGGCGGCCCAGCCAAAAGCCAAGGCATTTTTCGATACATTAAATAAGCTCAACCAATACGCGTATTACTACCGGATCCAATCGCAACGAACACCTATCGGTCGCGCTAAAAAGATCGAACAATACGTGGCCATGCTGGCCCGCGGCGAGAAGCTCCACCCGTAAGTTTTAAGCAATCACCACTCAGCCTGCGAAGTATGGGCCCGGTCCGTCTCGTCCCGGATTTCATGTCCAATAATCTCTTCGATCAGATCTTCAATAGTCACAATGCCGACAATCACCTCATCTTTCTCAATCGGTATAAGATGCGTGCTGGCGGCGATAAACTTCCGAAACATGGTGTCGAGCGCCGTCATGCTACCCACCAGCTTGGTGGGGTGCAAGGGCATATCCTTGACCTTGTAGGCGTGGTCGTCAAAGTCAATATCCACCAGATCCTTCATCAGCAGCAGCCCATAACACTCCGTGAGCTCAGGATTAAACGTCGGGATCCGGCTATACCCCAAGGCTTTTATCTCGTCGATTTTGGTTCCGTCCAGCTCAGTGTCCAGCGTTAGCCAATAGGTGTGGCGGATATCGGTCATAATGTCACGCACTCGCTTTTCGCTAAGCTGCAGTGCGCCGCGCATAATTTCCACTTCATCCTCGTCGAGCTCACTACTCTCGTCACTGAGGTGTTCGGTGATCATTAGCCCCAATTCATGCCGGGTTTGCAGCTTGGCCCGTTCATGCGGAAACAGGTGATCAAGCAAGAGCTGCAAGGGCTTACTGACGATGTAAGTCACCGCAATCATTGCCTTAAGTACGGGGGCGAAACGGCTCGACCAGACCAGAGGACTTTTAGCAAACAACGCCTGGGGCAAGACTTCGCCAAAGATAACGATTAGCAGTGTGCCCATCAGCCCGGCCAGCCAGCCATCAAGGCGTAGATCGAGCACCAGAGAAGTTGCCGACACAGCCGCCACATTGGTCAAAAGAATGCTGGCCAGGGTCAGATGCGCCTGCTTACGCAGAGGCAACACTCGTTTGGCCTGTCTATCACCAAGCTTGGCCTTGCGCCGCAGATCCGCCAGATCCAGCGACATAACCGCAATATTAAGCCCGGAACAGATAGCCGAAAACAATACTAAGATAAGGACGGTGATGATAATCAGCGCCAGGCTGCCGGAACCGTGCATTTACAACGTGACCCTTGTGAGCGTTTCCCAAAAATCAGGTATATTCATTCGCTGGTTTCATTATAGCGAAAAGCTCATGCTTCGCAAGGAGGTGGCAGCTTATAATAAAGAGGTGAGAAATGATGTACTAGACCAATTTTGGCATCGGACGCTCCGGCGGCCGTATCTGTTGACGCGAACCATTGACGAGGGCGAAGGCCCAGCGGTCGTGCTGCTCCATGGCATTGGCCGGACGGGCCGGGTCTGGCGGCATGTAGTAGCCCAGCTGGCCGGCGCCGATTGCCGGATAGTGGCCTTTGATCTGTTAGGGTTTGGCGCCTCACCGAAGCCGACCTGGCCGGTGTACGACATTGATGATCATGCGCGAGCGGTAATTGCCAGCTTAGAACGGCTGCGCGCCCCTGGACCAGTCGTCATCGTCGGCCACTCCATGGGCTGTTTGGTGGCTGTGCGCGTGGCTCGTTTGCGCCCTGATCTGGTGAAACACCTTATTTTGTTCGAAATGCCCCTGTACGAGGGGCTGCCCCAAAAGCGCCTCTACCGCCTGCGCCTCAATCTGTATTTCCGCTTTTATAACCGTATCATGAAGTACCAACCGGCCTTCAACCCCGAAAACGCCCGCCTAGCCGAACGGCTGGCCACCAGGATTATCGGTTTTGAAGTAACCGAAGACAGCTGGTACCCCTTCATTAAAAGCCTGCAAAATACCATCATGAAGCAAACCGCGGCCCAAGACATTAAGCAGTTGGGCATGCCCATGGAGGTCATCTACGGCGCCCTGGATATGTTTGTTATCAGGGGTAAGCCCCAGCATATTTTCGGTACCGACAGCCAGCACATCACCGCCCAGACCATTCGGGCCCGGCACGAAATCTCTGTTAAGACCAGCCGGTTTTTGACAACCCGGATTATAGCCGCGCTGAAAGGAGAAGCCAGTGTCGGACCAGCTTGAAGCCCTGCTGCAGGGCCCAGCCGAAGAAGTTGCTCCCCGTCTGCTGGGCTGTGAGCTTGTCCGCGAGCTAGAGCGCGTGACGCTCAAAGGCCGTATCGTCGAAGTAGAGGCCTACGATCAAACCGATGCCGCCAGCCATAGTTACGGGGGCGAAAGCGAGCGCACCAAGGTGATGTTCGGCCCACCGGGCCATCTGTACGTCTACTTTACCTACGGCATGCACTACTGTTGTAATGTGGTCACCGGGGTGCCCGGCCACGGCTCAGCGGTGCTCATTAGGGCGCTGGAACCGCTGGAGGGACAAGACGTCATGAGCCGGAATCGCCATGATATCAGGGGCGAACAGCTCACCAACGGCCCAGCCAAGCTTTGCCAGGCGCTCCAAATCGACAAGCGTCTCAACGGCCACAATCTTCGCCACCGTCCGCTCCAGCTGATCATCAAACCAGCGCTTCCGCAAACCGACATCTTGCAAACCACCCGTATCGGCATCACCCAAGCCAAAGACGTCCCCTGGCGCTTCTGCATCAGGGGTAATCCCTGCGTATCGCGAGTGTGAGCAAAATCACATTGCCATTTACCTGACGTCAGCATAAGCTGGACTGTAGGAAGTGTGAGGCTTCCTAACGACCCGGGCGCATGCGTCCCGGGTCTATGTTTTTATAAGCTTTTCATTGAGGCCTCTTTCTTAGCCATACGCCCCATTGGCCTTACTCATAACAGATAAGTATGCGGCCGATCCCCACTCCCAGCCACACCAATACCTACTTCAGGAATCAGCCAGCGGGATTGTAACGGTGAAACACGTACCCTCGCCGAGAACACTTTCTACCCGTATCTGGCCCCCGAAATCCTCTTCGGCCACGCGCTTGACCATGCTTAAGCCCAAGCCAAGATTTTGGCGCCCCCCTTGCTTGGTTGAAAAGAAGGGTTCGAAGATATTCGGCAGCGTCTCCTTGGCTATACCGGTGGCATTATCTGTTACCTGCAAGCAGAGCCGCTTTTCGACTTGTTGCAGGCTTACTTTGATCTGTTTTGCATCCAAGGGAGGCTCCTTGGCGTAGGCCGCTAAAGCGTTGGTAATCAGGTTAGCTACCATTTGGCTGAACTTAACCGGTTCACCCCTTAAGTACAGCGACCCTTGAGTTTTGAAGCTGAGTTGTACGCCAGCTTGGCGGGCCAGCGGCAGCATAATTTCACGCACGGCCGTCAGCTCTTCGCTAACAGAGAAAGTGACAGGTGGAGTGCTGGCGATGAGCTGCTGACGGGCTGCCCGGATGTAGCGCTCCATTTGCTGCAGATTGCGCTTCGCCTGTTGCAGTAGAGGAGTTTCTTGATCAGCCACCTGGGCCAGGTTAAGCGAAGCTGCGGTGAGCGGATTGACCAGCTCGTGCAACAAGCTGGCGCTGATCTGTCCAAATTCGGCGAATCGCTGCAGCTCCAGGCTGCGGAGCAGTTGGCTTTTCTCCAGCTCACGGGCCAGCGCCTTCTCAGAGGTACGAGCCCGCGTCAGCGAGCGTTGAATATCCTGGTTGGCCAGCCAAGAGACCAGTCCTACTAGATACAACACAGCAGCATAGCTAAGCGCGTCTCCCATCTGAAAGTCTTGCTTAAGCCAGTCCAAATGAGGCCATAAATGATGAGATATCTGGCAATAGCTGATGGTTATCAGGGATGCGGTTACAACAGAAGTAGTGATGAGCGCGGCCCGTGGTTTCAGGAGTATCCCCGCAAAGACTACGGTCAAGCCATACAACAGATCAGCCAGCGGCAGCTCAAAGCCCCAGCGCAGGGTCAGGTGTAAGGCAGTCATATAGAGTAGTAACAGGAGTCCGTAGCTCACAACCCGATAACAACCGGCCCGAGCCAGGCACCACAAGGCTAAAGCAATTAACACAAAACAGCCATACTGAGCCGTCAAATCTTCCAGTTGGTCTACCTGGGTGTCCAGATAGTGTAGGCCGGAAGCGAGCAGCATGCAGGTAGCTACCAGCGTCAGGCTGCTAAGGAGCATGGTGAGAATGAACTCCGATCGGCGTTCATCCTCTCCGTTTGGACGAGTTGAAGTCAGAAGACCAAACAGAGCATGGGTAAAGCGAAAACCTGGCATGTGTAACAGAGGATTAGGTGCTTACAATTTCGGCAAGGGACGCCATCGCAGGGTTAGGTTTTAGGTGAGACATTGTGGGATTCCGAGATAGTTCTAGCTTGTAGCCGATGCCGTGGACAGTAGTAATGAGGGGTTGGGCGAAGGGACGGTCAATCTTATCGCGTAAATATTTAATGTGCACATCAAGCGTGTTCGCCCAGGGGCTATCTTCTGAGCCCCAAGCATGTGCACTTAAGGTGTCGCGGGTGACCACTGAGCCAGCTCGTTCCATGAGGCATTCCAGCAGAGTAAATTCCTTACGTCGTAGCTGAATCACGACGTTGGCTCGTTTGGCCTGAAAGGTGTTGGGATCAAGTGTTAGATCACCTACCATCAGGCGGCGCGGTCCGTTGACCGGCTTGGCGCTCCGGCGGGTAAGCGCTCTCAGTCTGGCCTTTAATTCGCCCAGGCTGAAGGGTTTGGTAAGGTAGTCATCGGCCCCCATGTCGAGGAGTGTGATCTTGGTGAGGGGCTTGAGCTCGCCGGTGAGCACCAATAACGGGGTACTGTTATCAGCGGCGCGCAGCCGCTTGCAAATCTCGGCGCCGGGGATATCGGGCAAACAGAGGTCAAGGAGTATCACGTCAAATCCGTTGGCTAAAGCGGTGTCCAAGCCGTCAGCCCCCGTGTTTACCACCGTAAGGGCGTGCTCTGGGGTCAGGGCGTAACGCAGGGCGGCGCTGATATTTGCATCATCTTCTATAAGTAATAAATTCATTGGTTGTTGCCTTTCTGCGCATATTGTTGCAAACATATATTAAATAGTTATTAACTTTTGAGATTTCAAGGGGATTTCTTAAACAAACCTTAAATAAACAGATTAAATGTATTAGTATTGACAAATAGTCAAAGATACGCTATAATACTTCTCATTCAGTTGTGAGAGACATTAATAGATCGCAACTGGAGAAAGGGAAGGAATTAATAATGAGTAAATTAACTAATCTTATTGTAAGCGTGAGCCTCGTGCTTATGCCTGCAATCGCCTTGAGCGGCAGTGCTTCGGCACAGACGTTCAACGTTGGCGGTAAGGGTTGTAGCGTTGTGGAGCTTGCTCCGATCGCCAGCGGCTTTACTGTCAGTAACGGTGTCGCTTCGACTACCGTTCAGGTTAAGGGCCCGTCCAGCTGTAAGGAGACTGTTAGTCTTGCTTCCTGGAATGCTCCTAACAACAGCGCCAGCCTGCACCCGCTGCAGAGCCAGGTGTTTAACACCGGTAAGACTTTCACCAACCTTGGTGTTGGCAAGCACACCTTGACCATTCCGGTTAAGACCAGCTGTTCTTACCAGGTCGACGCGCTGCTTGGCAGCCGTCAGAAGAGCGTAAACAATGACGCTAATTACAGCGTCGCTCAGGTAATGGGTTATGTAATGGTTACGGGTGCGGTTTGTAATCCTCCACCA
>CAZHJG010000018.1:0-20811 GCA_964533425.1 uncultured Candidatus Saccharibacteria bacterium
ACAAGGCCGGTGGCCCCAACTTTTTACACCGGATTAAGACCAAGGACAAGGTGCTCTTCAGCCGGCAGCTGTCGACGCTTATTAATGCTGGCCTGCCACTGGTGCAGAGCTTGCGGCAGGTAGCTGAGCAGACCACCAACAAATCACTTAAGATTATTATTAACGGAGTTATTTCCGACGTGGAAGCCGGTACGGCCTTCAGTGTGGCGCTGGAGCGTCATCCAACTGTCTTTAACCGCGTTTACATCAGCCTGGTAGCGGCTGGCGAGGCCTCAGGTACGCTCGACAAAGCCTTGGAACGCCTGGCTGACCAGCAGGAAAAAGACGCCGACATCGTCAGTAAAGTCCGCGGCGCCATGGTCTATCCGCTTATAGTGCTGCTCGTCATGGGTGCTGTGGTGACCTTCATGCTGGTTAAAGTACTCCCTCAAGTGCAGTCCATCTATGCCGGCCTCAAGGGCGTGAGCTTGCCATTGGTGACGCGCGTTCTGTTGGCGGTATCGCACTTTATAATTCACTTCTGGTGGGTGGTGCTTATAGCCTTAGCCCTGATGATCTTCTTTGGCTCGCGTTGGGCCCGTACGCTTGGTGGCCGTTCAGTGGTCGATGCGTTCAAAATGAAAAGCTGGCCGATCGGTTCACTCTTCATGAAAATGTATATGGCTCGCTTCGCCCGCACCGGCACGACGCTGGTCGCCAGTGGTGTGCCACTCATTCAAGTACTAGAAATTACGGCCGACGCCGTCGATAACGTCCACATCGCCGGTTCGCTGCACCGGGCAATCGAGAAGGTAAAAGGCGGTAAGGCGTTATCTGAGGCTATCGGTAAAGATCCGAATTTCCTGGAACTGGTACCGAACATGCTGCGCATTGGAGAGCAATCAGGTTCTATGGAAACTATGCTTGCCAAAGTGGCCGACTACTATGAGAAAGAGGTCGACAACGAGATCAAGACCATCAGTACCATTATCGAGCCGGTCATGATGGTTATTATGGGTATTGTGGCCATTACCATCGTGGCGGCCATTCTCTTGCCGATTTACGGCTTGGTCAATCAATCGGGCTTCACGCAGAGCGTCTAGGAGGGCCAGGGAAAACCCATGGCTGCAAAGCAAAAACTTCCAAAAGCAGCAGGCTTCACCATTATCGAAGTACTGATTGTGTTGGCTATCGCAGGCATCATTTTGCTGATAGTTTTTGAGGCCGTACCGGTACTCGAGCGCAATGCTCGTAACAGCCAGCGTAAGCAAGACGTCTCAGCCATTCTGCAGGCCGTGTCACATTGGGAGCTCAATAACTCTGGGGATATTCCAGGCACCAGTGATAACTTCCTGCAATTCACTAATTTATCTTTTTATGACCCAACGCAAATAACGATTCACCCCCAAGTTACCACTGGCGGGATTGGTCAGGAAGCAGATCAACCGCCGCTGAGTGGGGCAGCTGCCGCTGATCATGTCGATATTTATAATTATGAAAAGTGCAGTTCTACTACCATCGGAGCAGCCGTTATTGACGGTGCTGGCTACAATGACATTGTGGCGCTGTACGCTTTGGAGTCGGGAAATAGCGCGCAGCCCTCGCCGCAATGCCTGCAGCTGTAGACTACAAGCAGCCAAACGCTGTTGGCGAACTGTGGAAAACTTCGGTAAAATGATTTGCTTTTTATTGGACGTACCTCTATTATCAAACCATAAGCACTAAAACATAAGCCGCAAAGGGGGCATTTGCAATGCTTAAGTCACTAAAGAAAAATGAAAGCAAAGGCTTCACCATCATCGAAGTGATGATTGTGTTGGCCATCGCTGGTCTTATTCTATTAATCGTCTTCTTGGCTGTGCCAGCCTTGCAGCGTAACTCGCGTAACACGCAGCGAAAGACTGACGTTGGTCGTATTGGCAGCGCCGCTACCTCGATTGTCAGTAATAGCAATGGTCTTATGACCGGGCTGAATCGTGCCGCTGTGGTGCAAGAAGTGGGAACACTGAGTTATTACGATTTCTCAGTAGCCGGTAACCTGGTTGTTCCAGCGCCATTAGGTGTTGGTGGGGTTGTCAACAATCCTAACAGCAAAGATGTCGTGGAAGTTGTACCTAACGGTGCCTGTAACGGCACTAATGCCAAGTATGCCGCACGTCAAATCGCCGTGCTGTACGCTGTAGAAAGTGGTGCCAGCACTACTCCTGTCTGCACCGATCAATAGACGGCTAGAACAGCTATTAAAAACAGACCTCATAGCGGGGTCTGTTTTCTTTATATGCTACTATGGTGCTTATGATTATCGCGATACTGATCGTGGTGGGGTTAGTGCTTGGCAGCTTTGTCAATGCGCTGGTATGGCGGCTGCGGCAGCAGGAACTGGCTGAAAGCCAAAAGTCCAAAGCCAAAAGTCCAAAGCCTAAGGCGGATAAAGGGCGACTGCAGCGGCTTTCAGCTTTCAGCTTTCGACCTTCGACTAAAAACCGCTACTCAATCCTAGCAGGTCGATCTATGTGTCCCAATTGCAAACACGAGCTGGCCGCTAAAGACCTCATACCAGTCCTCAGCTGGCTCAGCCTAAGGGGCAAGTGCCGCTACTGCCAGAAACCCATTTCTGTGCAGTATCCACTAGTCGAACTGGGAACGGCGGCAGTTTTTGCAGCTTCGTACTGGTTTTGGCCCTCAGCTTTGGTGCGAGGCACGATACATTGCCCAATGCCAACGTTATTTCATGGCGCCACTCTAGGCAGCAACGTATTGTTCGTCTTATGGCTAGTGCTGCTTACCGGCTTTATGGCTTTGGTAGTCTACGATCTGCGCTGGTATCTGTTGCCAGACCGCATTGTTTATCCCTTAGGCGCGGTTGCAGGCCTCTTTGCCTTACTTACGGCAGCAGTTAACGACCGACCCCTTACGACATTACTCAATGCTGCTTTGGCGATAGTCATTGGCGGCGGCATTTTCTATCTGTTATTCCAGCTATCCAATGGTAAGTGGATCGGTGGGGGTGACGTCAAGCTGGGGTGGCTGCTCGGAGCGGTGGTGGGCACGCCAGCTAAGGCCTTGCTGTTCATCTTTATTGCCTCACTCCTCGGCAGCTTCGTCAGCGTACCGCTGCTTATGTCTAAACGGCTCAAAAGAAGCAGTATTGTGCCCTTTGGGCCCTTCCTGATCATCGGTGCCGTTCTGACGGTGTTATTTGGTACCGACATCCTACATTGGTACCGCCAAACATTTATAAATTTCTAATCTGGTGCTTCTCTATAACGCTTGTGCTATAATACGACACATTAAGGAGCATTATATGCTGGAGCCGCGTGAGCTGTCCTTAAGCCTGAAGCGAACACGGTGTTAAGCAATATATAAAGCCATTATGTTGGGTGGCAGAAAAACACAAAAATCACTGGGTTATACCATTATTGAGGTTATGATCGTATTGGCTGTGTCCGGTGTCATGTTCGTGATTGCGGCCACGTTTATCAATGGTAAACAGCAACGGACGGCCTTTACGACCGGTATCAACGAGACTGCTTCTGAAATCCAGGATGTTATTGAGCAGGTGATTGATGGCCGGTATAGCGATGTACCACTAACCTGTACGTACAACACTGGCGGCGATCCCATTATTTCTGCGGGCAGCGCCACTGGGCAAGGCACTAACTCGTCGTGCGTCTTCCTGGGCAAGCTCGTCCGAATTCCCGCGGATAGCAGTAACCTGAACAGTTATCGGGTGCTATCCTTGGCGAGCGGCCGGCTGACTGGCAGTACCGCCAATGGCAATCCGGACGATGGCAATCCGGCGGTCATTGCTCCAAACCCGAACCTGACGCCCACCCTGGATATCCCTGATCAGCTCAATGTCGTAAACAGTACTGTCACCGCCTACGACCTTGGTCACGGCGCCCATCTCACGACAGCCTTTGGCTTTGTGCAGAGCCAAGGTGTTTCCAACGGCAGCAACGAGTTTCTGTCCGGTGCGCAGACGATTAACTTGGTCTATGTTCCGAATATCTTTACCACCAGTGTCGACAGCGACGTAAATCATAAATTGCAGCCTGCCAGCTCTGTCGCCATCTGTCTGACCAATGGCCTCGAAACGGCTGAAATAGCCATTGGCACCGGCAACGACAGCCAGCTTTCAGTAAATGTGCAACGACTTACGCCGGGGACGCCATGTCCGTAGAAGCTCTCACTTGGCGTTCAAGCAGCGGCGACACCATTGTGGAGGTTTTGATTGTGTTAGCTGTGCTGGGGTTAGCCATTGGCATAGCCTATGCTACCGCTAATCGCAGCCTGATCAATAGCCGTCAGGCGCAAGAAAATTCCATAGCCACCACCTTTGTGCAAGGCCAGATGGAAGGCTTACGAGTTTTATCGCCATCCGCCACCAGTGGCATTTACACCGGCACGGTTTTTTGTCTGCAATTAAACAGTGGTAACTACAGTGTTTCCCCCTCAGCCTGCCGCCTGCCGTTTGATCCCGCCTCTTCGCTTAATGTGTACTATTGCGGCGGCCAGGCAACTGGTTTTGCCGGCGGCATTTGCGCCGGTCTTACTGATGATACCTTTGTAACCCAGGCACAGTGGACTGACGCCGCGGGCCAGGGAACGGATAGCGTAACACAAGTGTATAGGGTGCACGTACGACCATGAAGTATCAATCAAGAACTACTACTAAAGAACAAGCTAAAGAACAAGGTTTCACCATCGTTGAGCTAATGATTGCCACGACTATTCTGTCGGTCATCCTGGTGATGGTTACCGTTGTCATGACCGGCATCGGCAATCTGTATTACAAGGGCGTTAACCAAGCCCGGGTACAGGACGACGCCCGCACCATTACCGACGACATTAGCGAGCACCTACAACTCGGCGGCACGGTGCAAGTCGCACCAAACAGCGTTATTGACCCCAACCTCACTCAGGGTGGTGTTACCGTAAATGCCCTCTGCATCGACAACACCCGCTATACTTATGTAACAAATGTGCAAATAGGTCATGCGGCTTCAGTTAGCGGTGCCGTTTTTGACCATGTTTTATGGCGTGATACCCTTGTGACCGGCAGCCCTTGCTATCGTGCCCTCCTGACCAGCGCGGATCCAACCGCTGGGACTGGGGGCAAAGCGAACACGGGCAGCGAGCTAATTGCTCCGCTTTCACGACTGACAATCCTCAATTCCTCGACAACTTCACCGTATTCACTGAATGTTGGAGTAGCTTTCGGCGACCCAACAATTACCTCAGGCAGTGGCTTGGGCACCACCTGTAATAATGGACCCGGTGATCAATTTTGCGCAGTAGCCAGCCTGTCTACTGCGGTAGCTAAACGGGATAATCAGTAGTACAATGATTATGCTTATGCGTAAAACACCGAAACAGGGTAGTCAAGAAGCAGGCTTTGCCTCCATTGTGGTGGCGCTTATCTTAATTATTGTGTTGGCCTTGCTTAGTGTGGCGTTTGCTCAGTTATCGCGGCGCGAGCAGCAGAGCGCACTCGATAAACAATTGGCAAACCAAGCATTTTACGCAGCGGAAAGCGGTATAAATGACGCGGCCCAAGGTATTCAAATCGGCATTAATTCACCTGGCGACCCCAAAGCGATAACCAGCGCGACGCTAGCTAGTAACAGCGTTAACCCTAACAACTGCCTCACTTCTGCGCAGCTAACTAATCTTGGGCTGAACCAAGACCTTGACCCGACACACGGCGTTGAGTACACCTGCATGTTGCTTAATCTGACCCCACCGACGCTAACCTATGGCTTAAATCCTGGCAGCTCACGCAGCGCCACTTTTACGCCGTCACCAGCGCCTCCGGCCGGCAGCACCTTTTCTTTGACCGTGCAGTGGGGTAGCGGCGATGCCACGCCACAAACCCATTTCTTTAATACTGCCGCCGCCAGCAAGTTTCCTACTTCGGCTGCTTGGAATACTCCACCAAATGCCAGTCCGCCGGTGCTCGAGTTCAGCCTAACGCCAATAACCTCAAACGGCAGCATTGATCGCAATTCGCTCATGAAGGGCACATTCACCAGTTACATGTATCCTTCTATATCAAACCAGGCTTGCCCGCCCGGAGTTACGGCTCCCGGCGGCGGTACCACCTCGTGCGTCACATATCCTGGTAATCCGGTCGCTATTGGCGCCCAAGCCCCCATCATCGATGGCGCCTGTAGCCTTGCCAATCGACCGCAGCCCTGCAGCGTAACACTTACTGGCATTCCTTATAACGCTGGCGATTCCTATCTGATACACTTCCTGGATTTCTATGATACTGCCTCTATTACAGTTGATGGCAATGCCACCGGCGGATCACTGAGTTTCGCCAATGCCCAAGATGTAATCGATGTTACAGGCAAAGCGCGTAACGTCCTTAAGCGCATTCATGTAACGCTCACACCAACCCCACCCAACCAGTCCCCAAGTGATGCCATCCAGGCCCAAAATGTTTGTAAGCACTTCCAGACGGCACCAACCTCAGCGTTAAACGCCGCCGGAACCACCTTCCGTGATGCTAACGGCGCAGTCTCAAGCAGTGGCTCGGTCTGTAAACTCGACGATTAACGGTGCAAATAGTCGCTACTCGACGTGCCGGTGGAACTTTTCGTGCACAGCTCGTAAGTGCGGGTCGGTAACGTGCGTATAAATCTGAGTTGTCGAAATATTGCTATGACCAAGCAAGGCCTGCACAGAACGTAAATCGGCGCCGTTCATCAGTAAATCAGTAGCAAATGAGTGCCTTAGGGTGTGTGGACTAACATGCTTGGTAATACCAGCCAGTAGAGCATAGCGGGCCACCAGCCGCTGGACGCTGCGTACTGTCAGGCGATGAAAATTACCGGATAAATCAACCTGTTTACTGCCACTATAGCGGATAAACAGGGGCTTAGCCGTATCCTTACGCGCCTCAAGATAGCGCTCAATCCAAGCAGCGGCTTCCGGGCTGATAAAAATTGGCCGGTCCTTCTGGCCTTTGCCTCTGACCATGAACTCACGCCGTTTCAGGTTAATGTGGTCTTTATCGAGGCCGACTAGTTCACTTACGCGGAGCCCGGAGCTGAACAGTAACTCCAGAATCGCCCGGTCGCGCATACCACCCAGTGTCGTTAAATCAGGCTGGTCGAAGAGGCGTTCCACCTCTTCTTCGCTCAAAAACGTTACTTGTTTGCGCCGTGTTCTGGCTAGTTCAATCTTGTCCGCCGTGAGAGCTGGAATATTTCGTTTCGCGCAGTATTTAAGAAAGCTGCGCAGGGCAATCAAGTGATAATTCTGAGTGGTTTTGCCTAGCTCATCAGAGGTGTTCGTGCCCAATCGGTTGAGCCAAAGCCGCCACTTGCGAATGAGCTCGGTATCAATATCGCTAACTTTGATATCACCAGCAAAATCGATCAACCTGGTCAGGTAGTGGTCGTAATTCTGGATGGTTTTCTGGGATCGGTTTTGCTCGATCTCTAGGTACTCCAGAAAGTCGGTCTTGGCTTTAGAGAATAGCATAAGTATATTGTACGACAAGTGTAGTCTGAAGTCTCAAGTCAAAAGCTTAAAGTCCAAAGCCACCACAGTGTGTTTGCGATGGCTTTTAGCTTTTGACTTTAAGCTTTGAACAAATGCACATATTTCCAAAAATCACTCAACTCTCGCGAGCTCGTCTTATGCTAGAATAGGAGCAATATGGAACGCACATTAATTGTTCTCAAGCCGGACGCCGTGCAGCGCGGCATCGTCGGAGAAATTATTACTCGCTTTGAGCGAGCCGGTTTCAAAATTGTCGCCACCAAAATGCTGAACCCGGATTACGAACACTATCATCGGCACTACGAGGGTATTGGCACACTGAAAACCCGCAAAGGCGATGAGATCTTCGAAAGCCAACTGGCCGCCATGATGGACGGTCCGGTTATAGCTATGATTTTAGAGGGCGTTGATGCCGTCGAAACCGTTCGCAAAATGGTTGGCTCCACCGAGCCGAAAAGCGCGCTGCCCGGTACCATTAGAGGTGACTACGCCCATGTCAGTTACGGTGCTGCCGCCAGCGTCGGCAAAGGTGTCGGCAACATCATCCACGCCTCGGCGGACCAAAAAGAAGCCAAACTGGAAATTGCCCACTGGTTCAGCGACAACGAAATCCACGACTACAAAGCCGTCCACGAAAAGTTCACGCAGCCTCGCCCTAAGAAATAGCACAGGTACGCTACATCGTCATGCCGAACTAGTTTCGGCATCCCGTTAAGAGTTAATAAGTATTTAAGATAGACGCTGTATCTTTGTAATTATGAAGTTACGGCAGTTCTATGTCTATCTGATCACAAATTCATATAATAAAGTACTTTACATAGGTGTTACAAATAATCTTCAACGACGTATCCTAGAGCATAAAAGTGGAAACGTAAGAGGCTTCAGTTATCAGTACAACCTTAATAAATTGATATATTTTGATATATGTGACACGGCCGAGCAGGCTATAGCCAGGGAGAAACAGCTAAAGAAAATTGGCATCACGATTGGAAGCTTAACTTGGCTAGGCAACAAAATCCTGACTTACATGATCTGTTCCACGAGCTATAAGTGGCTTACAAAAGGGGATCCTGAAGCAAGTTCAGGATGACGGAGACTTCGAGTCTGTAATACAATGATGTATCGAGTCCCCGTAGTTCAATGGATAGAATAACTCCGTCCTAAGGAGCAGATAGCGGTTCGAATCCGTTCGGGGATACCAAGATCAATTAGCTATTAGCGAATAGCAAATGCCAATATCTTACACCCACTACTGTGCAAACAACAAAACCTTAACCTGTCCTTAACTCGCTCATTTCCTGATACAATACCCTTATGGCTACAACAGAAGGCGAGTCGACAAACGCGCCGACAAAACATAAATACTTTCCAGATCAGTTCGACGACGAGGAAGTGCTCTACGTCTTTCATAAACACCCGATTGTTATGCGTAAAGGTCTGGTCTTTGGTATGGCCGCCTGGCTCGTTGGGCCGGTCTACACCTTAATTCTCACCGAAATCCATGCCAACGATGGCAAAGCCCCCTCGATGGGCTTCTTCGGTCTCAGCCTGCTACTCAGCATCCTGCTAGGCTTTCTCATCCTGGCCCCCAGCTGGATTGGCTGGCATTTCAGCGTCTTTATCCTGACCGATCAGCGCTTTATTCAGATCACGCAGAAAGGGTTATTCCATCGAGCCGTAGCCGATCTGGGGCTCAGCCAGATTCAATCGGTCAATTATGAAATTTCCGGGCTGCAAGAAACACTGCTGGGGTTTGGTACAATAAAGATGCAGACGTACGTGGGAGATTTAGTGATTCACGATGTGCATCATCCCGCTAAAGTTCAAAAAAAGCTCCTGACGATTCTGCGCGACGAGGGAATCAGCACCAACCCATACACGGGAAATGACTCCCCAAAACAGACCAATAGTATCAATGAAGAAACCCCGGAAGCTCAAGAAGCCTAAGCTACCCAAGCTTCCTCGCCCACCGATTCGGCGCCGCGCCAAGGCCGCCGAAGAGAAAATGAGCGAGGCGCTCTCGAATGTGCCGCGCATTACCAACGAGACGGTGGCCGAACACCGCGAAGACGTGCTCTCAGGGGCTCGCAAATACATCTATCCGCTGCAGCATTCCAAGCACCACATTGTGCGCTACTCGGTATCGATTCTGATAATCGGCATCATCGCCTTTTTGGCATACTGCGGCCTGGCGCTTTATAAGTTTCAGACGACTTCTGGCTTTATGTATGACGTGACGCTGGTGCTACCGTTCCCAGTGGCCAAAACCGGGCCCAACTGGGTTAGCTACGAATCCTATCTGTTCGAACTGCGCCGTAATATGCATTACTACCAAACCCAGCAGCAAGCCAACTTCAAAACCCGCGACGGCAGAGCTCAGCTGGTGCGTCTCAAACAGCAGGCGCTCGCACAAGTTATTCAAGATTCTTACGTGAAGCAATTAGCCGCGCAACATCATGTGACGGTAACCGATCAGGACGTCAATAATGAAATCGCCATTGTCAAGAACGAAAACCGTCTCGGCAACAGCGACCAAGTGCTCAATGAAGTGCTCAACAAGTTCTGGGGCTGGAACGAAAGCGATTTCAAGCGTGAGCTTAAGCAGCAACTCCTTCAGCAGGCCGTAGTCGCCAAGCTGGACCAAGGCACCCAGAACCGGGCCAGCAGCGCACTTAAGCAACTCCAGGGCGGGGCGGACTTCGGCACGCTAGCTACTCAGATATCTGATGACCAGGCTACTAAAACCAGCGGTGGCCAGTTCGGCTCCCCCATAGCTGTTAATGATCACAATGTTCCACCGTCTGTGACCGCAGCACTCTTTAAGCTCAAGGCCGGGCAGACAACGGGTATCATCGACACCGGGTACACCCTAGAAATTTATAAGGTGATAGACACCAACGGTACCAGTCTTCACGCCGCGCATATTCAGTTCAACTTGCAGGATATTTCTGCTTACGTGCAGCCATTACAGAAGAAAGAATCACCTCACCACTACATTAAAACGTAAAGCTTGCCTCAGTCGCGGCGCGTGTTGATCTCGGCGTTCAAATCCTGCTCCACGCGGGGATCCGGAACGTCTTTGGCATTGCTGCCACCGGCTTTAACGGAGGCCATGAGTGCTTCGAAGCCAAGGTCTTCCTTCATACGAATATCGGCAGCACCAGCCTCGCCACCTTCGTATGTTGCTTTTTCGGGCGTACGGTTCAGCAGGCGTTCTGTATTTTCTTCGCTGGCGCGTTGATCCAGCTCCTGCGGGACAGTGGAGTGAGCCGTGATGAGTTTTTCATTTTTGTTTAATTCATTCATGACAGTATATTAGCATAAATACTTTAAATAGTCAATATACTGTGATCTGGACTAAAATCGCATTACGCTGTTCTGAAGGTTGCTTTTTGTGTCTGAAATTGCTATGATTACCCCTGTCTTTTCATCTATAAATGACCAATCGGCTTAACAATTTGCTTGAATCTTTGTCTGGCGGACCCAAGGGCTCGTAGTGAAGAGGCCTATCACGCCTCCCTGTCACGGAGGAGATCGCCGGTTCGAATCCGGTCGGGCCCGCCAGATAAGTGTTCAAGGGGCAATCTGCCGTGGCCCACCACTAGACTTTTGATACTTATTATGTTATAATCCAGTAATTCAAGCAACTGCTTGATGTTCACGAGTTCGGGAGGCATCCCTTGTCGTTTCACAATGCAGGTCGAAGCACCGACAGTACTGCTCGCGTCGTCGTGAAGAAAGTCGCCTGGGCAATCGCGCTCATCGCCTTCCTCACTGCGGCCTTTGCCTTGGCGAACCCACGTGGGGCTCATGCTGTACAGGTGACTGGTAATGCAACATCGTACCTGGTCTACAACGTCAGCATGCATTATGGATTTAATGCGAGCGTTGATGTCGTGGGCAGCCAATCCAAGGTGCTCGGCGCCAAGGGATTCAAGAGCTCGACCAAGTTCGGTCAGCTGGTTCCCGTCCAGGGAGGGAAGGGCCTACAACTCAAACTCCTTAAGGGAGAAAGGGTTGTCTCAGCTTTCTATGACTACTGGTATGACGGCCAAAACGCCTTTCACCAGAGCCGATGGAATGGCAAGGGCACACTCCAGATCCGGTCGAAACCGCGAGTCCACGGGCTCAAGACCCTCAAGGTCGTGACGGACGTGTACGTGCTGGCCTATGTGCCTCACCACTCGCCCTACGAGAAGGTGCCGCTGAAGATGAGATAGAAGCTGCCATGGGGCGGGGTCGCGTGCGCGCTAGCGTACAACCCCGCCTCCATTGGCGCTCCTTTAGCCCATCACAGCCTGCATTTCCCGAACTCGTTTTACCATTTATATCACTAGCTAAGATAGCTCCAAGTATCATCTACTACAGCCCAGCAGATAAGTAGAGGAATTATTCGGGCAGATTTATTTTTGCTTATGCTTGCATACTTCTGTTTTTAGTTTAATATTGCAATTAGAAAGTTCTTAATATATGAAGATAAGAGAGCATTGGGCGCTAGATACGAGTTATGAAGAGGACTACAGGGCCGAAAGACGGCATCTATTGATTGCAGCTGGCGCTGCTGTATTGAGTATGGCTGCGGTTGCCTTCGGGATTACTGAAACAGTAAGTAACGATGCACTAGGGCCAGTGGCGATTGACGTGGGTGCAGTTGGTGGTAGCTTGTCTGTTGGAGGGGTAGCTGCAAGTATCAAAATCCTTGGGAATCTGGAACGGCAAAGAATTAAGGGGCTTGAGTGGGCTCGTGGATTTAGAGAAAGACACAGCCAGGTGATTAGCGGTGAGCTAAAGTCCTTTGAAAATTGGTAGTTATCTATTTATGATTCGAGAATTCATCTCAATACTCCACTAGACATGAGTACTTTATCGATTATCATGCTGACGAATGGCTAATAAAAGATCACAAAGTAACTAAACAGTAGAGCAATACTTAATAGCATGGTAAGTACAATGTACTACTTTTAAGCTTTATCAGATAAGAAACATCAAAATAAACAAGTGACAGTTGACTTACTTGCTTTTATGAAGTAAAAATAGCGTATGTCAACTGGCGAGGCATTACCAGAAGAACCGTTTGATTTTTCAGCTGCCTTTGGTGATTGGGAAACTCCCGAAATGAAAATCAACGACGAGCTTTTATGCCGAATTTATGAGAATTTTGATGCGCAAAGTGTAGCGCTGTCTGGCAATCACCATAGTACTTATGGACGCTCAAAACTAAGTCTTAATCTGACCACCATACCGGATGGTAACTTTGTAGCAATTGATATTATGAATATTGGCAGAGTGCCACTTGGTTATTACTGGGGAGGTGAATTTGTCCCGTTTGAGGAGCGCCTTGATCCAACTGGCACGCAAGATATAAGTAAAGAAGTTGAGCGACTTAAAATGTCTGCTGAATGGCAGCGCACCGATTGGATAACAAGTTTTGACACCTCTACTGATAAAAATGCGCGCAGACTTGATTTGGGAGATGAAAGAATATGCCAGCTTCATAATGAACACCATGCGTATTTAGGCGGAGCTGTTTTAGATAGATTGCTCCAGTGGCGGAATGAACACCCACGAGAACATCTGGCGCAACAAAAACCCACAGCACCCATATATGCCGATAAATCTACTAGAGCAGCCGTTCGCCTTATCCCAATACTTAGTAATGAATCATATACAAATGATTATGGTCAGACGGAAAGGAAAATCGCAGCGCATGTATTATCGGCGGTTGTTATTGGTGCATTCGAGAAAAGTGAAGCAACGGCCGGCAGGATAAAACTGAGGCAGTCACGAGAAGATATTGATATAGCAGTAACTGACTCGGCATATCTGGGTATATTGGATGCCAACGATTTTTGTACGGTTGTCGAAACGGTTAATGAGGGCGAATTGAATAAAATGATTGAGCTTGCGGAGAGTGTAGAAGAATTGGCTAAAGAATTTATGTATGAAGACTACATATTAGATAGAAAAGAGCTAGGTGTTAAGGTGCCGCCTCGGGCCCGACTGGAGCAACTGGGGGCTCTGGAGTAAAACCAATGATAGAAGGGTGTCATGAAAATACTGATCACACTGCCGATGAAGAACAATTAAGCTTCGAGGCAATGACTATGGTATTGCGTAGAAGTCTCGATGTTAATGAAGGCTCAGGTATGATCATTGAATGGTTTCACCCAGAAGTTCAAGAGCTGAGAGGGGTTGAGGTGCTTATCACGCCAGACGGAGAAGTCTTCTCAGCCCCTAGTAATGAAGAGCCACCTGATTTTCCGGGTACAAAAAGCCGGGCAGTTGACAATGTTGACGAGACCAAAAGAGAGCGTGGATTTGTTTTTGGCGGAGAACCACTTGCCCGAGCCATATTCAAGCAGAAAGAGATCTGCAACAGCATACAGAGCTCAACGTGTAAAATTAGACCGAACTAGATTTGTTATAGAGTAGACCGCTAAACAGTCAGAAACAAATTTGTGTCATACTTCTGCCACAAGGCTTTGTTATAATTTCAAAAGATTAAGAGGAAAAAATATGAATGATCCGGTACTAGTAGTAACGATGAACGACATCCCGGGCTACGAAGTAGTTGAGGTGTATGGCGAGGTATTCGGGGTGCTGACCCGGAGTCGGAATATTGTTAGTGGTATTGGGGCTAGTTTGAAGTCGATTGTGGGCGGAGAGATCGGTGCCTATACCAAGCTTTTGAGTGACAGCCGGATTGAGGCTACCGAACGCATGAAGCAAGCGGCGGCCGAAAAGGGCGCCAATGCGGTTATTGCCATGCGTTTTGATACCGGTGACATCGGTGGCACCATGAACGAAGTTGCTGCTTACGGCACGGCTGTGAAAATCCAACCAAAGAGTCAGTAACAGATGAAAAAGCCTGATGACGACAATCAGTTCCGGACACACATTCCCGAACCGCGGTGGCAACAGGTTGCCAGCGTTGTAGTGGTCATCGCACTTATTGTTCTGTGGATCTGGCTTGCCCGAAAGTAGCCGCCATGCCAACTGATAAAGAGAAGGCACAGTGTAAACGCAAAACGCGCTACGGCAGTGACTACGAAGCTCAGCAGTCCATTAAGCACATTCGCACAAAACACGGGGCCGGGAAGTCGCTGCGGGTCTATCACTGCCCAGTCTGCTCGGGCTACCATCTAACCTCCAGCCCCCGCCGATAATACGCTGGTAGCGTACACTAACCATATGTATCTGCATTTTCAAGACTGGTCTGAACCGCTGCTACTGGAGCGATTGTCGAAGGTCGGCCCGCTTCGAGGTGACAAAATTATCAAGGTTTTTGCCTCGGAAGCCGATCCACGCCAAGCGCTGGGACGCTCGGCGTTAACCGTGCTGGAAAGCCCAGGCTTACCTTTTGAGGAATCAGAAAACTTCAGTTATAAGCGACGCCGTGCCTATGGTGGCGGTGAGCTTGAATCAAAGTTAGCGGAATATGCTCTGGGCAATCACGGCCAGCACGTAGTCCGCAGCCTGTTTCGCTTTTCGCATGAGTATGGCTTTACGCAAGCTGCTATGAGCGCCAAAATCAACAACCAGCAATGGCTAATTAAGCATCCCTTCGAGAATATTCACGGTATTGGCATTGCCGCTAGCAACTCTAAGCACGAAAGGCTTATACATCTGGACATTTTCTTTGCGGATTCACTGGCGGAGCTGAAACAGGTGGTTAATGTTAATTATGATAAGCCTGAAGCTCTGCTGCCGAAGAGAGATGGTACGGCGTGGCTTCTCGATCAGCCTATTCCAGAAGAAGTGTAGGCCACACCTCTTGAAAAAGTAATTGCGTAGGGTAATGCTAACGCTTATAATGTAAGGGTAACCCCAAAAACAAAAATGCGGTTCAAGCAAAAAATCTTAGCAAGTTTGCTGGTTGGGGCATTGCTCGCACCAGCTTTTATGCAGCCAGCCCTGGCAGCCACAGGAGTTATTTATATTACCCCGGGCTCGAGCAGCCTGCAAGTCGGCAGTTCTGAGACCTTATCGCTGAGAATTACTCCTGGCACGACCGTCGATGGCGTCCAGGCCACGGTTAGCTACAATCCCGGCTTGTTGCAGCTCAACAGTGTTGATACTTCTGGTTCGCCGTTTACTGTTCCGCTGCAGAAATCCTCAGGCGGTGGCACTATCACTGTTGCGCTCGGCAATCTCTCGGGCGGGGTGAGCAGCGATGCCTTAATTGCCACCATGAATTTCACGGCCTTGGCGACTGGCAGCGCATCTCTGGGGGTGAGCAACGCCAATGCTACCAGCTCGGGTACCTATACAAACCCCTCGGCTTCGGGAGCGAGCATTTTGCTTACAGCTCCAGCCGGCTCAGGTGGCGGTTCGGGCGGCGGTACTACCGGCGGGTCAGGCGGCTCTCATAGCTCTGGTGGAACAACTAAGACTACCGCTAGTGCACCCGGCTCGCCAGCTGCTGTTAGCACCTCGCCAACTGCCATTACTCCTGCCGTTGGCGGGGCAACCACCCCAGCCGCTGTTCATCTAAAAGACCAGGTAAGCAGTGTCACACTCAACTCAGCCACCATTAAAATAACTAGCAATCAAAGTCTTGTCTTATATATTATGTATGGTTCTAACCAGAATAATTTAACCAGCAAAGTGGCCGCCGCCGCTGCCTCGACCTCCACCAAGTTGACTGTTGGACAGGGCGGAACATTAACGCCTGGTGCCACGTATTACTACCAAGTTGTTGCTGAAGACGCCGCTGGCAATCAAACGAAGCTGCCGGTCCAGCATTTCACCACGACCGGGCTCACCGTGCGGGTGACGGTGCTTGATGAACACAATAATGTGCTCAAACATGTCAGTGTGACCTTGCATTCTAAGGCTCAAACCGTCACCACCAATAGCTCAGGTGTGGCTGTTTTTACAGGGTTGACACCCGGCTTGCACCATGTAACGTACCAAGCCGGCGGCAAAACGTATTCGAACCCAGTGTACGTTGAAAATAATGTGTCCACCACCAGCTCCAGAACTAAGATACCAACTGCCGCCGCGCAAAATACAGCCGTGGTGATGCCAATTGCTGTAGTAGCCCATTCAAACACGGGATTGATCATTCTGCTCATCATGCTTGGTGCCGTTATTTGTTTCACCTTCGCAACCGAAATCACTCGACACTTCCTGAGCGTCAGACACGTGGCGACAAAGCTGGTCATCGCCGGGCGCAGCTTACTCTTCTAGGTACCGTACTTAGCGGCGAGCAGGCTAAAGTCCAGTAAGTTAACCTGGCCATCGTGATTGATGTCCTGGCGCCCGAGTGAAGTACCGGATTGTCCGTACTCCGAAGCCAGAGAACTGAAATCAAGCAGGTTCACGTGACCATCCTTATTAATATCTTCGGGCTGGTGGGCCTGGAACAGAGCTAAACTCTTCGGCGAGCCAAGCCCAGTCGGCGTATCAAAGCCGGCGGTCGCCGTGCAGCTGGATTGCCCCAGGCTGGCACAGTCATTGCCAGAAATAATATCGTGCAGCGTATTTGCTGAAGCATTTTGATACGGTAAGGTTACGGCGCTGGTACCCGCCGGCACATCATCACCCAAAGCATACATTGAAGCAATAAGCGGTGAAGCCAACGAGGTTCCACCAATGATAAACCATGACGAACCGACGACAACCGCCGCCCCGCTACTCGGGTTAGCATCAGCCGAAACGTCGCCAAACGACTTACCGCCGTTGCCGCATCCCTGACTGGCCCAGTCACTGCGGCTGGTTTGCCAGGCTGGGGCGGTATAGGTGATGCTGCAACCGCCGCCAGAGCCGCTCCACACCGTTTCGCTGGCCCAAGTGTTGTCACCGTTGACCTGCAGAGTTGTGCCGGCTGCTGCCACCACTTGTGGAATGTCGGCTGGCCAGCTGGCGCCGTTGCCGGTGGAGCTGTTATCGCCAGTGGCTGCCACCACTGCCATGCCGGTGGACTTAAAATCGTTATCAAATGGTGTTTCATCCGTCGTTGCCCCCCAGCTGTTGGAAATAGCCACCGGCTGGAAACTGGCAGCCGTAACTTCGGCCGCCGCCAGATTATTCGTGAAGTCGTCGTTGGCTTCCACTAGCACGATCTTGCAGGTCTGGCACACCATATGGGCCGATTCCACATCGAGCGCGATTTCTTCGGTCCAACCAGAGCTAACATTAGCTGGCAGCGGCGAAGTAGCGCCGGACTGATTCACCACATTCAAGCAACCGTTAGCTGCCGTACAAGCCGGCAAACCGTAAAAGCTGTCGTATGTTTGCACGGCTGACTCCAACGTGCCGCTGCTACTATAGCTGCCGGCATCGACAATGGCGATTGTCTGGGGCCCAAAACTGCCCGGCGTGGCACAAACACTGGCCACTGGACCATTAGGCTTGCAAGGTAACTGATACGCTGTATGAAACTGGCTTGGTCCGTAACCCGAAACCGCAGGCGATGCTGCGGGGGATGGTGCCGGCACACTCGCCAGTGACACATTCGCTAGGCAGCGGGCCCGGCCCTGGCTAACAGTATTGCAAGCGAGGCGCGACGCCCGGTTGGTGAGCTGTACCGCGTGGTGGCCACTAGCCGCCGCCAGCGCCACATTACCACCACCGTTCGCAATAAAAAACGCACCGATGATTAAAGCTATAAAGACACGCCAACTAAACCTGGTCGGGGAAGCCGCCCAGTCAGGAGGCAGAACGCCCCGCTGCATAGCTCGAGGCCTGGTTTTTTGCATGATGTTTTTATTTTGGCTGTGCCATCTATAAGTATAGCGTAAGGGGGTTGAGACTGCCAAGCAGAAACTCTAGAGAGACGGACAGGAGCGGTCAGAGCATTGACTATTTCGGCTTTTTGTGATACCATAACGCTATGGATCCTAAAAATAAACATACACTTATTACTCCTCTGACTGAACAAGCACCAGCCAATGAAGCCCAAGATACCCAAACTCGCCTCGAAGCCGCTCGTTTGATGGTGGCCAAGGAAGCTTTACCGGCAAAATCGATTGAGAATATGGGACAACCTGCTGCTCAACCCGCACCGCCAGCTATGCAGCCTAACAGTGTAAATCACGACTAAAGCATGGAAAAAACCGTTCACGTCTACTTTCCAAGATGGGCCACGCGCCTTTACGCCATCATGGCTATTATCCTGGCCCCGTGGATTTTTAATCTGGCCGAAAGTCTGCCCGCGCGTCATCTGGAGCGTCACTGGGACGCGGTGTGGGTCGGGTTTGATCTTATAATGCTCACGACCATATTGCTGACGCTATGGTTTATGATCAAACGAAAGATCTGGGTGGTGGTTTCGGCCTCGGCGCTGGCCACACTACTAGTAACCGATGCCTGGTTCGATATCCTAACAGCTAAAAACGGCAGCGAACTGCATGAAGCAATTGGCTTCGGCGTCATTGAACTGTCGTTAGGATTACTAACGTATAGGTTGATATATCTGGTAATTCATCACGCCACACCACAGAAAAATTTCAATCTGCATATCGAAAAAAACACCGCCTGATTTACTGCTGACGCACTTGCAGAAAGCTGTTTACGAGTGACATAATGATGATGCATGACTTCGGTCGGAGTATGCGTATATCAGCTTAAGATAGAGGGTAAGGTAGAAGGAAGGTATGAAAACAGTTTCGAAACAGCGCCATACAGGTGGCTTCGCGGCCATCGAAGCGGTGCTAATACTCATTATTATTGTGGCAGTTATTGGCATCGGGGCTTACGTGCTGCATCAGAAGAGCAACAGCGACAAGACTCTGACTACGACGAGTTCTGAGCCAGTGGCTAAGGCCAGCGCCGGTACTACGGAATCGATTGATCAATTAACGGAGCAGGACGCCAAGGATGAGGCGGCCGTCGACAAAGCCGGAGACAGCAGCCTGCAGCAAGCTGCCACCAGCCCAGATACTTCGGTTAACAACGTGGGAGGAGCCTACAATGAGTCGAATTTCTAAGCATGTAAGTACTTGGGGTGTAGCAGCCGGCTCGATAGCCCTGGTGCTGACGCCTGCTAGTGCCTTCGCCTTGCGTAGCGCTTCAACGACAGCCACTGCGTCCAGCCCATTCTGTACGACGCTCTCGACAAAGTCCGGTGACGTGACCTCTAAAATCAGTGACCTGGAGAGTAAAGTCAGTCAGGCCTGGACGCAGCAAGATCAAAAGCTGGCCTCTGATGCAGCCAATGTCGACCAAAAGGTAGCTGCCAATCGTGCCCAAATCGATGCCCAGCGAGCCGAAAACTTTACCAAGCTGGAAGGCAAGGCCAAAACCGATGCCCAAAAGCAGGCGCTGACCACCTATGAGGCAGCCGTCAAAGACGCCGTTAGTACTCGTCGGGCAGCGTATGATACGGCGCGCCAAAACTTCCGCAGCGGTGTACAAAATGCCGTGAATACCAAGCGCAGCGGTGTTACCGGGCAAATGAGCACCTTCAGTGACTCAGTCAACACGGCCATCAGTACGGCAGAGTCAGCTTGTAGCAGCAATAGTGGCAGCGGGGCGTCCATTCGGACCACTTTCGTGGCCAGTTTGCGCACGGCCCGGCAGACCTTCCAGGGTCAACGCAAGAGTGATGACACGGTGCGCAACCAGGTTACCCAGCTGGCAACCACACGAGATGCGGCCTTCAAAAGTGCCGACCAGACCTTCCAGCAGAGCATGTCTACGGCCCGCCAGGCGTTGAAACAGGCCTTCGGCAGTCAAAGCGGCTCCATTTAGCGAAAAGGAGTAAACGCCGCGACGGACGCGGCGAGTGACAGGCTATGAAAGTAAGTGTTGTAGCGAAAGTCACCATCAAAGCGGATAAAAGCCGGGTTTTTAAGTATTTGAAGCATCTTAAATACCACCAGCTTTGGAATCCGCATATGCTCCAAGTGGCGCCATTGGCCATGCTGAAGCCGGGCATGGAATACGAAACCACGCATCTGTTTTTGGGCATCCGGGTTAAGTCGCTTAATCGTGTGCTCAGGCTGATTCAGGATAAGGAATTCGTGGTAGAGAACAGCACTGGCATCCTGCATTACCACGTCTCGTATCGCCTTAGCGATGACGAGAAAGGGACTCGGCTGATCTGTACTACGGATATTTCCACGAACAGTGATGCCTTCGGGTTTTCACGACCTGTTTTAAAGTTGCTAGCTCAGCGTGAGCTGCAAAGTGACCTCCAGGCGCTTAAGCTGGCCGCTGAGCAACAGCTGGAATAGATAGAGAATACTGCTGAGCTGGCAGGCTGCTGGCTCTGATGAGTGTGTTAACCAGGCTGCTATAATACAAGGTGATTTTGCCACCTTAGCTCAGTTGGCTAGAGCGCCGCTTTCGTAAAGCGGAGGTCTGGGGTTC